>JAUXCD010000183.1 GCA_030619085.1 Candidatus Zixiibacteriota bacterium | reverse complement strand
GGCCAGGAGGACGCCGACAGCGATGGCCAGGGAGATGTTTGCGATGTCTGTCCCAATGATCCGGACAACGATATCGATGAAGACGGTCTCTGTGGGGATGTTGACACTTGCCCGACAGTGTACAACCCCGACAACTCTCCGGACAGTTGCTGTTGTCTGCTCAGGGGTGACTTCGATCACAATGGCCAGTACGATATCTCCGACCTGACCGCCTTCGTTGACTTCATGTTTGCCGGGGGAAGTGGACCAGTATGTCTGGCTGAGGCCGACGTAAACAACGACGGTGTGGTGGATATATCAGATTTGACCTGTTTGGTGGACCATTTGTTCGGTATCGGAACGTGCTTCGTTCCATGTCCCACTTACTGAGAAACTACTGATTCTTGATAAGCCCACCGGTCGGCTCCGGCCGGTGGGCATCCAGTTCCTCGAGTGTTCTTTTCCGCCGGTTAGTAATCTTTCCTCTTGAATTAGTTTTGAGACTGACTATATTTACGGTCTCGAAAAATAGGCCGAGGGCCGACCTTTACTGGATACGCCACCGTAGCTCAGATGGTAGAGCAGCTGATTCGTAATCAGCAGGTCTCCGGTTCGAATCCGGACGGTGGCTGTTTTTTCAAGCAGCTCCATGCATGCCGGCACTTCTCAAAGCTGTGGCCGCACAAGCAGTCATCATCACCCTCGTTAGTCCGATTTGCAAATACGTCGATTCAACACACATTGCAAGACAAGCACTTAACAATACACTTAGTTACACTTTTCACAAAGGTATGCGTTTTTGGTGTTGATTTTCGTGTTATCGTGTGCTATTATACGTAGGAAAAAGTAATGTCAGACTTGCTGTTAACCAATGAGGTGTTGTCCGGCTCCGCTGGCGAAGACCTTACCAATACTTATAAGGTGAAATCCAATGCTAATAGAACAGGAAGATAAAGTGCATACAGAACTCTGGAGAATCTCCCCGCACATGGCGGGACTCAAAAGTTCCATCATCAGGGAAATATTGAAATTCTCGTCGCAGCCGGGCGTCATTTCCTTTGCCGGTGGCCTACCGGCTCCGGAGCTTTTCCCGGTTGAGGAGATGAAGGAAGTGACCACCTATGTACTGGACACATTCGGACCGACTTGCCTTCAGTACTCTGTGTCTCGAGGAATCCTGCCGCTGAGAGAGGACCTTGCGGCACGGGCGGTCTTGCGTGGTGTTGCGACCAAGCCGGACAATATTCTGATTTGTTCGGGTGCCCAACAGGCGATTGAGGTTATCGGGCGGACCTTTATTGAGCCCGGTGATTACATTCTGACGGAGAACCCCACTTACGTGGGGGCTCTGCAAGCCTTCAATATCTCCCAGGCCCGCTATGCTCCGGTGGAGATGGACAAGGAAGGCATGATCATGGATCAGGTGGCTGATATGATCGAGAAATATAAGCCGAAACTGGTCTATACGATTACGAACTTCCAGAACCCCACCGGGATCACGATGTCCCTGAAACGCCGTGAGCAACTGGTGGACATTTGCTCCAAGTACAATATCCCGATTGTCGATGACAACCCCTATGGTCAGATCAGGTTTGATGGCGAAGAAGTCCGTGATATCAAAGCCATTGGCGGTGACCAGGTTATTTCCCTGAGCACCTTCTCCAAGATTCTCGCCCCGGGTCTTCGCATCGGCTGGATGAACGGCCCCGAGGACATGATCACTATCTTCGAGAAAGTCAAGCAGTGTACCGATTTGCACACCAGCACCTTCTCACAGTACCTGTGCAGCGAGTTCATCCGTCAGGGCAGACTCGACCGCCAGATCGCTCGCATCAAACCGGACTATCGCCAGAAACGGGATACTATGCTCCAGGCCATGCGCGATGCCTTCCCCGAAGGAATCAAATGGACGGAGCCAGATGGCGGACTGTTCCTCTGGGTTGAATTGCCGAAGCATATGTCCGCGAAGGATCTGCTGCCGAAGGCTATCGAGTTGAAGGTGGCCTACGTGTATGGTCAGCCGTTCTTCCCGAATGGCGAAGGTGCCAATACGCTGCGGCTCAACTTCTCCAATGCCACTCTTGAGGGCATTGTTGAAGGCATCACGCGGCTCGGTAAGCTGTTTACAGAAAATATGTGACGCCATAAATCGAATTTGGTCTGTGAAAAACCCGCCGAAAAGCGGGTTTTTCTTTGCTATCAGTTGCAGGGTACTTATATTTTCCTCATGGAATCTGAATTCTCGAAATATCACGCCCTCGGCAATGATTTCCTGGTAGTTGAATATTCCACTCGGCGACCCCCGAAAAGTAAAATGGGGCGGTTGGCGGAAAGTATCTGTGATCGCCGCACCGGAGTTGGCGCCGATGGCATTCTCTGTATCTCGCCGGGCAAAAAGACCGGCCTGAAACTGGACATCTTCAATGCCGACGGAAGTTGGGCTGAAAAATCCGGCAACGGACTGAGAATAGCCGGCCTGCATCTTCACCGGCGCGACCGGCGTCGTCGGTCTTTCGAGTTCGAGACCGGATCGTCTGTCGACCACGTTGAAATTGTCCGGCGGCGCAGGACCGATTATCTGGTGCGCTCGGAATTGGCCCCGCCGAAGTTTGCCTGCAGCGAGGTTCCGGTCAAATCGAAACGCTCCTATATGATTAATACGCCGTTGCGCGTGGGCAATGTGTCCCTTCCCGTAACCTGCCTTTCGGTGGGCAATCCCCACACCGTGCTGTTTGTGGACAGCTTGGATTTCGACTGGCCGACCCTCGGCCTGGAGATCGAGCACCTGAAGGCATTTCCCAACCGCACCAACGTCGAGTTTGTCAAGATACTCACACACCGTAAACTGCGTCTCGCCGACTGGGAGAGGGGAGCCGGGGCAACCGGGTCTTCCGGCACCGGCGCCGCCGCGGCCGTGGTTGCCGCCGTGGTTAACGGACAGACTGACCGCAAGTGCGAAGTGATTTTTGACAGTGGCTCCATACAGGTCAACTGGCAGCAGAGCGATGACCGCATCGAATTGACCGGCCCGGTTAATTTCATTTGCAGCGGGGAATACGGAGCGAGGTGACATTCCTGTTGTTAACACCTGTGTTGGCTGACCAGAAATGAAGACGGCATCGTCGCAGATTTCTCCCACGGACCGCCCCGAGCACCTAATGGGGCGCCTTAAAAATCTCGTTCGAGATTACGTTGATCACGTAAAGCTCTTCTCACGGAACACCCGCCTTTACCTGATCGGTTCGTTTTTGATGGGGATCAACTTCACCGTTTTCAATCTTTTCCTGAATCTGTATCTCAAGGAGTTTGGATTCGCCGAAGGCGATATCGGTCTGGTGCTGTCGTCCAGAGCGGTAGGCATGGCTGTCATGGCCATCCCGGCGGCGATTCTGCTGAGCCGGGTCAGACTGAAGCCGATACTGCTGGTGACCTCATTTCTGTTCGCGGTCTTCAGCATGTTTATCACGACTTTTCACGAACTGACCCTGCTGATGGCGTTCTCGTTGCTCAGTGGGATGGCGTTCTGCTTCTACCGGGTCGGGGCGGCGCCGTTTTACATGCGTAACTCAACACCCAAAGAGCGGACCTATGTCTTTTCGCTTTCGTTCGGGATGGTCCTTCTGTCGGGGATGGCCGGCTCGATCGGTTCCGGGAAACTGGTGACCGTTATCGCCGACTACACCGGTGATATCGTTCTCGGTTACCAGTACACAATTTATCTCGGCATCGCCATTGGGTTGATTTCGCTGGTGCCATTTTTCATGATCAAGTCGGCGAAACCTTCCCGCGAGGAAAACAAGATTCTTTTTTCGTGGCAGCAGCTCAAATCGCGGGGGAAATTCTATTTCAAGGTTTCATTCAGCAATTTCCTGGTCGGTCTGGGGGCTGGGTTGATTATCCCCTTTCTCAATCTTTACTTTAGCGACAGATTCAATCTGTCGCCCGACCTGATCGGCCTGTACTACTTCGTGGTGCAGTTCTCCATGCTGGCCGGGTCGCTGTCGGGACCGGTGCTGGCCAAGCGATGGGGCTTGGTGAGAACTGTCGTGATCACGCAATTGGCTTCGATTCCGTTCATGCTCGCCCTGTCCTACACCTACTTTCTGCCGTTGGCGTTCGTGGCCTTTGTGCTGCGCGGCGGACTGATGAATCTGGGTGTGCCCATCGTAACCAACCTGGGCATGGAACTGGCCGAAAAGCGGGAACAGGGGTTGGTTAACGCCCTGTTGATGGTCGCCTGGACGTCGGCCTGGATGGTTTCCTCTGCCGTGGGGGGGAGCCTGATTGAGAAATTCGGCTACACCTTTACCATGAATATCACCGTCTTCCTGTACGTGGTATCCTCGTTCACTTTCTACATTTTTTTCCGCAAGACAGAGGTCAAGGGAGATAGGGAGACCGGCTGGACCATTGTCCGCGAGAATGGCTCATGACGGCCTTTCACACCGGTTGCAAGTGCCTGAATAATAGTTGAAATTTCTGAAAAACTGCGTATTCTTATTATCTGTGCGGAATTCCGAAACCGCCGGCACACAGAAAACCGTCTGATTTAACATTGACCGTGGGAGTCTGATGAGCGCTGACAAGTTTAAGGACCAGTTTGCAAAGGCGGCAGCCGAGGCCTTTCGGGTTGTCTATCCGAACAAGTATGCCGAGGCCGGTGACAGTCAGGTGTTTAACAGCGATTTCATCCTCGGCAAACTGGACAAGCCCAAGGACGCCCGCATGGGGCGGTTTGCCTTCCCGGTCTTTCCCTACACCAGGTTTTTGGCCGACAAACCGCCGGTGATCGCCGAAAACGTGGCGGCGGAGACCAACAAAATAATCGATGGTATGAACAACCGTCTGGTGACCTGCCATGCGGCCAGCGGGTTTCTCAACGGTCAGGTGGATTTCGAAACCCTGGCGGCCGAGACCCTGCGAGAAGCGATAGATAATAAAGACCGCTTTGGCTCTTCGGATCTGGGCGGTGGCAAGACGGTCCTGGTGGAGTACTCCTCGCCCAACATCGCCAAGCCGTTTGGAGTCGGTCACCTTCGCTCTACCGTGATTGGCAACTCACTCCGGCGTATTTTCAAAAAGCTCGGCTATCACACGGTGGGTATGAATTTCCTCGGCGACTGGGGAACGCAGTTCGGCAAGATGATTGTCGCCTTCCAGAAATGGGGGACCGAAGCCACCGACAAGAGCCAGGTCAGCGACCTGCTGGAGCTCTATGTTCGCTTTCACGATGTCGCCCAGCGGGACGAGTCCTTAAACGAACAGGCACGGCAGGCATTCAAAAAGCTCGAAGAGGGTGACCCCGAAATGACGCGTCTGTGGAAAGAATTCAAGACCGTCTCCATGGCGGAATTCGAGCGAATCTACGATATTCTCGGTGTCCAGTATGATGAAATCACCAGCGAAGCATTCCTGAATGACAAGATGGAGGCCGATATCGAACGCCTTAGAAAGGACGGCCTGACCGAAATTTCTCAGGGTGCGCTGGTGATTGACCTCCAAGACCCGCAGTTGCCGCCCTGTTTACTGAAGAAG
>JAUXCD010000060.1 GCA_030619085.1 Candidatus Zixiibacteriota bacterium | reverse complement strand
TTCTGGAAAAAGCTCTGCTGCGGCGATTGATAAACACCTCGAACGAAATCGTCCGCAGTTGCTACACGATGGAGCAGCCGGTCGATGACCTGCTGGACCAGGCCGAGTCGCATATATTCAGCATCTCCGAAAGTCGCCTGCGTCGCGGCTTCACACCCCTGAAGGACCTGGTCGAGAGATCGCTGGAAGAGATCGACAATATGCAGGTCAGCAAAGGCGGCTTAACTGGCCTGAAAACAGGTTTCGACCAACTAGATCACTTGACGCTCGGTCTGAACAAGTCCGACCTGATCATTGTGGCCGGACGTCCGTCGATGGGTAAGACATCGCTGGCCATGAATATCGCCGAGCACGTCGCCACCCGTGACAACGACCCGGTTGGTGTGGGGATATTCTCGATTGAAATGTCCAAAGAGCAGTTGGTCTTTCGCATGCTTTGCGGTCGCGCCCGGTTGAGTCAGCAGGATGTCCGAGCGGGTAAGCTCAAGGACAGTCAATGGCCTTTGCTGACAACGGCCGCTAATGCGCTGACCAACGCCCCGATTTTTGTCGATGATTCGCCAACGCTGTCGGCTTTGGAAATGCGAGCTAAAGCCCGAAGACTAAAGGCCCAGCACGATATCGGGCTGGTCATCGTTGACTATATCCAGATGATGCACGGTTCCCAGCGCGCCGAAAACCGGCAGCAGGAGATCGCCGTTATTTCCCGGGGCATGAAGGCTCTGGCCAAGGAACTGGAAATCCCGGTGATCGCCATCTCCCAATTGTCACGCCAGGTGGAGCAGCGCGGCGGCGAGAAACGGCCGCAGCTTTCCGACTTGCGTGAATCCGGCGCGATTGAACAGGATGCTGACGTGGTGATGTTCGTCTATCGACAAGAGTTCTACTTAAGCGGCAAGGAATTGACGGAGCCAAAGCAAGATTTGGACAAGATCCTGGGCAAAGCGGAGATTATTGTGGCCAAGCAGCGTAACGGTCCCACCGGCGTAGCCCATTTGGCATTTGTTAAAGGTCTTGCGCGTTTCGAGAATCTGGAGACACGGCATCCGGAGTTGCCTGCTGGCGCTGAGCCGGTGGATAGCGCGGACATGCCGTTTTAGGAGTTTGGGTGAATTACGGAGTCGAAGCCATAGGCCGTCATAGCGTGAGCCTGATAAGCAGGATTGGCAGCTTTTTTATTCTCATAGGCCGCCTGATTGCCTCCCTCCGAGAGATTCACCGTTCTTTCGGCCTCATTCTCGAACAGTTCTATCTGGTCGGCCTCAAATCACTGCCGGTGATCGTCGTCATCTCGATTTTCGTCGGAGCGGTGTCAGCCTGGCAGGCCGCCTACCAGTTCAAATTCATCGGCGCGCCGCCACGCATGCTGGGTCAGGGGGTCGGTAAGGCGGTGGTGATGGAACTGGCCCCGGTGCTCTCGGCTCTTGCATTTGCCGGACGTGTGGGCGCCGGAATCACGGCCGAACTGGGCACCATGCGCGTCACCGAGCAGATTGATGCTCTCCACTCAATGGGCATCAACCCGGTACGCTACCTGGTCCTCCCGAGAGTTCTGGCCTGTCTGGTGATGATGCCGTTTCTGGTCATCTTCGCCAACTTCGTCGCTATCATGGGGGCACTGGTGGTCTCTATCGTTGGCGTTGACATCACCTACGAAACTTTTCTCAACGGCTTTCGTGATTCGTTCAAGGTTGGTGACTTTATCAACGGTTTGATCAAGGCCGGTGTGTTCGGCTTGGTGATCGGCGTTGTCGGTTGCTACGAAGGCTTTTCTACCCAGGGCGGCGCTCACGGTGTCGGCCGGGCTACCACTACATCAGTTGTGTTGTCGATGGTGCTGATACTGGTGTTCAACTTCATATCCGCCGTCATTCTGTTCAGGTTATGAGATAGTGACTACGCCTCTGATAAAAGTGGAAGGATTACGTAAGAGCTTCAACGGCCAGCCCATTTTGGACGGTGTCGATTTTGAAATATATCGCGGCGAGTCGGTCGTGGTTATCGGACAGTCCGGCTGTGGCAAGTCGGTGCTCCTGAAGCACATTATGAGACTGCTGGAACCGGACGAAGGCCGGGTGATTTTCGATGGGCAGGATATTGGAAAACTTTCGGGGCGCGACTTAAACGAAGTTCGCCTGAGAATAGGGATGCTGTTTCAGTCGGCCGCTTTGTTTGATTCGATGACGGTCGCCGAAAATGTTGGTCTCTGCCTGAAGGAAATGCGCCGTCACACCCATGCCGAGAGAAATCGCATCGTCATGGAAAAACTGGAGTTAGTCGGCTTGACCGATGCCGCTTCCAAGAAACCGGACGAAATTTCCGGCGGTATGCGCAAACGCGTCGGCCTGGCACGGGCTATTGCCACCGACCCGGAGATGTTGCTTTACGATGAACCAACCACCGGGTTGGACCCTATCACCGCCGACCTGATCAATGATTTGATTATTGATCTCACCCAGAAGCTCGATGTCACTTCCATAGCCGTCACGCACGACATGACCGCTGCTTACAAAGTGGCCAGCCGCATCTTCATGCTCTATGAAGGCAAGATAGAGTTTGACGGCACGCCCGATGAAATCCGCGCCTCCGACAAGGCCACGGTACAGCAGTTTATCACCGGCAGGGCTAAAGGGCCTATTAAGGTGCGATGATACAGCCGGGAAGAAAAATCAAGACAGCCTACTTCTGTTCCAAATGCGGCGCGGAGCACACCAAGTGGCAGGGACAGTGTCGCGAATGCAACCAGTGGAACAGCCTGATCGAAGAGAAAATCCCGGTCAAACGGCATGCCCCGGCCGATATCGTCCGCGGCGAGAAACGCTTGATTCCGCAAATAGATACCCGGCAACTGTCCGGTTACCAAAGCGGTATTGTTGAATTCGACCGCGTCCTCGGCGGACAACTTCTGCCCGGCATGACCATCCTGCTCGGCGGCGAGCCGGGCATCGGAAAATCAACCATGCTCCTGCAGGCGGCCGATGCTTACTCGCGGCAGAACCTGTCGGTGCTGTATGTGACCGGCGAAGAATCACTGCCGCAGATAAAACTTCGGGCCGAGCGCCTCAGTGTGGAAGGTTCGCGGGTGACCGTCTTCAATTCCACCAACGTCGAGCAGGTCACCGAGACCGTCAATTCCGAAGATTTCCAGATAGTACTGGTCGATTCCATTCAGACTCTTTCCAGCAATATGTTTGATTCGCCCCCCGGCACCGTGGCCCAGGTGCGCGAAAGCGCCTACCAGCTTATCAATCTGGCTAAGGCGCGGCAGTTTTCCCTGTTTCTGGTTGGTCACGTCACCAAGGACGGTATGGTGGCCGGTCCAAAAGTACTGGAACATATGGTCGATACGGTCGTGTATTTCGAGGGCGACAGCACGCATCTTTACCGCATGCTGCGGCCGGTGAAAAACCGCTACGGCTCGGTTTCGGAGATAGGGTTGTTCGAAATGAAACCGGAAGGCCTGGTCGAGGTCACCAACCCGTCATCGCTATTTCTTTCGGGTCATGGCGCTGAACCGAAGATCGGTTCGGTGGTGACGGCTATCTGCGAAGGCAGCCGACCGATTTTGGTAGAAATCCAGGCGCTGGTGTCGCCGGCCAACTACGGCAACCCTCAGCGTGTCGCGGGTGGCTTCGATAACAAACGCCTGGCGCTACTTCTGGCAATCCTCGAGAAACGCTGCGGCTATCCGATGGCCGCCAACGACGTTTTCGTCTCTATCGCGGGCGGTCTGAAACTTTCCGAACCGGCCCTGGACTTGCCGATCATGACCGCCATCGTGTCATCACTCACCAACAGCCCCATCGCGCCCAACATCGTCGTCTCCGGCGAGGTTGGTCTGTCGGGCGAAGTTCGCGGCATCACTATGGTTGACCGTCGGGTGACGGAAGCATCGAAGATGGGCTTTGATCATATCATTCTGCCCGAGACCAACACGGCGCACCTGCCGAAAAACTCGGCGACCGTGGAGGGTGTGAAGAGCGTCCAGGCGGCGCTGGAAAACGTTCTGGGCTAGCGCATGATCCTCGAAACTGACTCCTAACGAACCATTCCGGCAAGGAAGCACGACTGTTGAAGTCACCTGAAATATTCAACTTGCAGGCTACCGACAACGCCGCCCGGCGCGGCAGCGTCACCACCCCCCACGGAACCTTCCAGACCCCGGCCTTCATGCCGGTGGGAACATCCGGTGCTGTCAAAGCCCTGACTTCGGATGACCTCGAAGAATGCGGGGCCGAGATCATGTTGGGCAACACCTACCATCTGTATCTGCGGCCCGGCACCGACATCATCCAGAGCCAGGGGGGACTGGCGAAATTCAACGGTTGGAACAAACCGACTCTCACCGATAGCGGTGGTTTTCAGGTATTCTCACTGCAGGACATTTCCAAAATCACCGACGACGACGTGGTATTCAAGTCGCATCACGACGGTTCCCGTCATGTGTTCACGGCCGAAAAAGTCATGGAGATTCAGCACGCCATCGGGGCCGATATCATCATGGCCTTCGACCAATGCGTTCCGTACCCGGCCGACCGCAAACTGGCCCAGCAGGGGGTGCAGAGGACTTTTGATTGGGGCAGGCGGTGTGTGGCGCGCCACGGCGAATTGTCAGCCGAAAGCGGGCAGCCTCGCTACCTGTTTGGCATCGTCCAGGGATCGGTTTACGAGGACCTTCGCACGCTGTCGGCGGAGCAGATTCTGTCGCTGGATTTCCCCGGCTACGCTATCGGCGGACTCTCGGTGGGGGAGAGCAAGCAGGACATGGAAAAGATGCTGGCGCACCAGATTGCTTATCTGCCCCAGGACAAACCGCGCTACCTGATGGGGGTTGGTTACCCGGAGGATATCCTGATGGCCGTCTCCTACGGGATTGACATGTTCGACTGTGTGTTGCCGACCCGCAACGCCCGCACCGGCAACGTGTTTACCTCCGAGGGTCAGATCGTGTACCGCAACGCCGAGTACGCCAACGATGATCGCCCGCTCGATGTAAACTGCGACTGCAAGGTTTGCCGTCGATACAGTCGTGCCTATATCCGGCATCTTTACAAGCAGTCCGAAATCACCGGGATGGTCCTGGCCTCATATCACTCGACTTATTTCTACCAGAATCTCATGCGCGGCATACGAGAGGCAATTGCCGAAGGGAGATTCGATTCCTTCCGAAGTGAATTCCTTGCCCGATACACCCGGGGCGCAGCGTAACCTTTGCGTGACATTTATCGACAGCTAAATTGTGACGGGAGAGGATCTGGTCAGAAAATCCTGACCGGCAGCAGGAAACCGAACGTTAGCCGCACGTCGTTGAGACGTGTTCGCTCGGCTATCTCGCTATACTGCGAAGGGGAAGTTCGTGCCGTGTAGATAAAATCCGGCCGGACCTCGGTCACGGCGAATTCGATGGCGTACGATCGATGGATTCTCATGCCGAGAGTGATCCGGTAGCCAAAAGTGTTCTTGATACGCACGTCGTTGATAGCATGATTGGTCACAAGCGAATCGGCAGCGGCAGAGGTCAATTTGAAATAGTTGTAGGAATAGACGATGCCCGCGCCCAGGTAGCCGGTCAGCTTATCGGTGCCCCGATAGAAAAATACTTCGACCGATGTAACTGCCGTGTGGATGTAACCGTTGGGAAACAATCGGGTCGTGACATCGCCGTATTTGTAATCCACAGCCGCCCGTATTACGATCGGATGCTGCACGAGCATCTCATATTTGAGCGACATTTCCGGTCCGGTGGAAACGATGGAGTTCGGCCCGTTGACACCGATCGTAAAATGCAGATTGGCTGACGCCAGCGTATCCTGTGCCTCGGGATTGAGCGGGTAAAGAGGCAAAGACAACAGGGAAGCCAGTATCAAAGTAAACATCTAAACTCCATTGAAATGGGCTCTCTCTACTCAATATAAACGTCTGAAAGCCCTCCAAGGTCAAAGGAAATCCTTCGATTGGTCGATCATAGTGGACTGACGCCACCGATAATGGCCGATTTCTGCCATCTTTTAATCCCGACAATTCCTATCTGAAAGCCATTCATATCTCCCGTAACTCTTTGAAACACAACAGAACAATATTGGCCGGAAAGCCCGAATTCGGTTGACAAAGGACCGGCATACACTATATTAGTCGGTTATTATTTGTGAGTGTGAATAAATTCACAACCACGGCATTGAACGATAACAGGTTACCGAAGAATTTCGTAATTTTGGAGACCGATATGAGCGACTCTAATATTCACAAGAACTTCATCAACGGCGCATGGGTTGAATCCAAATCAGGCAAAACCTACGAAAACCGCAACCCGGCCAATACCGATGAATTGGTCGGCGTCTTTCAGAAATCGAATGCTGATGACGTCAAGATGGCTATCGATGCCGCGTCGGAGGCTTACAAGAAATGGCGCCTGGTGCCGGCTCCCAAGAGAGGCGAGATTCTCTATCGGGTAGCGCAGCGCACACTCGCTGAGAAAGAATCGACATCCCGGGACATGACCCGCGAGATGGGTAAGATCATCAAGGAAACGCGCGGCGATGTTCAGGAAGCTATCGACATGACTTTCTACATGGCCGGTGAAGGGCGGCGGTTGTACGGTATGACGACGCCGTCGGAGATGCCCAATAAGTTCAATATGACCATCCGTCAGCCTCTGGGTGTATGTGCGTTCATCACGCCGTGGAATTTCCCCATGGCCATCCCGGCCTGGAAGATGATGCCCGCGCTGATATGCGGGAACACGGTTGTGATTAAGCCGGCCACCGACACCCCGCTGTCGGTTGTCAACCTGGTCAGGATTTGCGCCGAGGAAGGGATTCCGCCCGGTGTCGTCAACATGGTGACCGGTGCCGGTAGTGCCCTGGGTGACCCGTTGATTAAGAATCCGGCCGTCCGGGTGGTTTCATTCACCGGTTCCACCGCCGTTGGCCGCAAGGTCTCCGAGGCGTGTGCCAGCACCTTCAAGCATGCCTGCCTGGAAATGGGCGGCAAGAACGTCCAGATCGTCATGGATGACGCCAAACTCGAATTGGCCGTCGACGGAGCGCTCTGGGGTGCGTTCGGCACCACCGGTCAGCGTTGCACCGCCACCAGCCGTGTTATTTGCCACAAGGACATTCTCGACAAGTTCACCGCCGCTCTGGCTGAGCGGGTGAAGAAACTTAAGGTCGGCAACGGCCTCGATGAGTCCGTCGAAATGGGTCCCGTTGTCAACCAGCAGCAGGTTGACACTATTCTCGAGTATATCGAGATTGGCAAAAAAGAGGGTGGCAAGTTGCTCACCGGTGGCGAACGTCTCACCGGCGGCGCCTACGACAAGGGCTACTTCATTCAGCCCACTATCTTCGGCGGCGTGACCCAGGATATGCGCATTTGGAAGGAAGAGATTTTCGGCCCGGTGCTTGGCATCGGCAGTTTCAGCACCCTGGACGAAGCTATCGCGATGGCCAACGACACTCCCTACGGCCTGTCGGCCTCGATTTTCACCCAGGATGTCAATCGTGCCTACACGGCCATGCGCGACGTTTACACCGGCATCTTCTACGTCAACGCTCCGACCATCGGCGCCGAGACGCACCTGCCGTTTGGTGGCACCAAGGAGACCGGTAACGGTCACCGCGAGGCGTCTGAAGCGGCGCTCGATGTGTTCAGCGAGTGGAAATCGGTTTACGTCGATTTCTCCGGCAGTCTCCAGCGCCCGCAGATCGATAACCAGTAATCTTGTTTGGGATGGCTTTAATGGCTCGGTGCAAATACATTGCTACTCGCGAATCAGGCCTCTTAATTCTGTACCTGATTCTCTATATCTGGTTAGCATCTTCGATTTGACCTATGGCTCCACCTCTGAATGTTACGAAACTGAAATTTGAACAAGAGAAGCAATGGAGATAAACATGGCTAGGCAGAAAAAGAAAGTTATTATCATGGGGGCCGCCGGACGTGACTTCCACAACTTCAACGTCCTGTATCGTGACAACGATGCGGTCGAAGTGGTCGCCTTCACGGCTACACAGATCCCCGATATTTTCGGACGCCGCTACCCCAAGGCGCTTGCCGGTAAGCTCTACCCGAAGGGCATTCCGATTTTTGACGAGTCGGAACTGCTTGACCTGATCAAGAAGCACGCTATCGACGAAGTCATCTTCTCGTATTCCGATATTCCTTACCAGGTTATCATGGAGAAGGCTGCGATGGTTATGTCGGCCGGGGCCCGCTTTGCCGTAGAGGGCGGCGACCCGACCATGATCAAGTCGACCAAACCGGTCGTGGCCGTCTGTGCCATCCGCACCGGCTGTGGCAAGTCACAGACGACGCGTCGTGTGGCCGAGCTGCTTCAGGCCCAGGGTAAGAAGGTGGTGGCTATTCGTCACCCGATGCCGTACGGCGACCTGGCCAAGCAGGCCTGTCAGCGTTTCGCCACCCTGGCCGATCTCGATAAGCACAAATGCACCATCGAAGAGCGCGAAGAGTACGAACCGCACATCGTCAACGGTATCATCGTTTACGCCGGTGTTGATTATGAAATGATCATTCGCCAGGCCGAAAAAGAAGCCGACATCATCCTCTGGGACGGCGGCAACAACGATATGTCGTTCTACAAGCCGGACCTGATGATCACCGTCGTCGACCCGCATCGTCCGGGACACGAGCTGTCCTACTACCCCGGCCAGAACAACCTTCTGCTGGCGGACGTCGTGGTGATCAACAAAATCGATTCGGCTGACCCCGAGAACGTGGCCGAGGTTCGCGGCAATATCGCCGCTTACAACCCGAAGGCTGTCGTGGTCGACGCTGCTTCGCCGGTCGACGTTGACAAACCTGAAATGATCCGCGGCAAGAAGGTCCTGGTGGTCGAGGACGGCCCGACGCTCACCCACGGTGAGATGCCTTATGGAGCCGGCGTCGTGGCGGCCGAGAAATTCGGTGCCGCCGAGCTGGTGGACCCGCGTCCGTACACGGTTAAGTCGATTACGGCGACTTTCGAGAAGTATCCGGATATCGGCATCCTTCTGCCGGCCATGGGCTACGGTACGGAGCAGGTGAAGGACCTGGAGATGACCATTAACAAGACCAAGTGTGACCTGGTCATGGTGGCGACGCCGATTGACCTGAACCGCATTATCAAGATCAACAAGCCGTCCGTGAGGGTTTTCTACAGCCTTCAGGAGATAGGCCGCCCGAACTTGACTGATGTTATCGAGAAATTCCTCAAGGGTCTTTCAAAGGCCAAGGGGAGCTCGAAAAAGAAGTAGTATTGCAGGAAACGTCGGGGGTCGGTCACAGCCGACCCTCGACTTCTTTGACCGAGATATGAACGAGTTGGAAACCCAGATATGGTGAAGAGCAAAACAGCAGTGGTGGCGCTGGGCGGTAATGCCATTACCCGGCCCGACGTGGAGGACACCATTGCCAATCAGTTTGCCAACACCCGGCAGTCTCTGGACGGGATTATCGGTCTGCTGCGCAATGGGTTCAATCTGGTGGTTACTCACGGTAACGGACCCCAGGTCGGCAACGCCCTGCTGCGCATCGAACTGGCTCGCGGAAAAGCTCCCATCCTGCCGCTGGGTGTACTGGTTGCAGATACTGAGGGCGGCATGGGGTACATGATCGAGCAGTCTCTGCAGAATCGGTTGCAGGTGGACGGGATTGAGCGACAGGTAGTGACTATCATCACCCAGATGCTGGTGCGTGAGGATGACCCGGCGGTGGAGAACCCGACCAAATACATTGGTCAGTTCTACTCCAAAGATCAGGCGGATATCTATTCGCACAAAAGGGGCTGGCAGATGAAGCAGGATGGTGACCGCGGCTGGCGGCGGGTGGTGCCGTCACCCATGCCGTACAAAGCGGTCGCAGCGGAAACTATCAAGAAATTGGTGTCCGAAGGTATTGTAGTGATTGCCGGCGGTGGGGGTGGCATCCCGGTGTTTACAGCCAAGAACGGCGACTACGAAGGCATGGACGCCGTCATCGATAAGGACCTGGCCTCGGCGGTGATCGCCAGTGAAATCGGGGCCGGGATTTTGTGCATATTGACATCGACCGACAAGGTCTTCATCAACTACGGCCGACCGGATGAAAAAGCGCTGGGCACGGTCACCCTGTCGGAAATCAAAAAGTACTACAAAGAGGGGCATTTCCCTCCGGGGTCGATGGGTCCCAAGATCAAAGCGGCCATTAAATTCCTCGAGGCTGGCGGAGAACTTGTCACCATTACCTCATTTGACAATGCTTCTCACGCTATTGAAGGCGATGCAGGGACTAGAATCATACCGGATTGACATGTGTAGGCTCTCGAAAGACGCCATAGATGCCGTGTTAGGCAGCGGCCGCATTTACGAAGTCGGCGGAGCGGTCCGTGACAGGTATCTCTTCAAAACCGAGACGGACCAGGACCGTGACTATCTGGTGACCGGTATTTCCTATGACGATCTTATCCACATCCTGAACAAATTCGGCCGCGTTGACCTCGTCGGGAGAAGTTTCGGCGTCATAAAATTCACCCAGCGTCTGGAGGGCGCGCAGCACACTTTCGACATCGCATTGCCGCGCAAGGAATTGTCCACCGGCGCCGGTCACCGCGATTTCAGCGTGACTTTTGACCCTGACCTGAGTGTCGAGGAAGACCTCAAGCGACGCGATTTCACCGTCAACGCCCTGGCGGTCGAGCTCGACAGCGGCAATCTGCTCGATCCGCTCAACGGCATGGCGGACCTTGAAAAACGCCAGCTTCGAATCGTATATGACGAGTCATTCCAGGATGACCCGTTGCGCATGCTGCGTGCTGTGCAGTTCGCGGCCCGTTTTGAGTTTGAAATCGAAGCCGCTACGTTCGAGGCATTGCGCCAACACGCGGCTCTTATTAAGACCATCTCGCCCGAGCGCATCGCCGAGGAATTGAACAAGCTGATGAAGCTGGCCAAAGCACCGTCGGTCGGCTTTAGACTGATGCTGTCCACGGGGCTGCTGGAGCACGTCATACCGGAACTCGAGGCCTGTGTGGGTGTCGATCAGCCCGGCGGCTATCACGCCTACGATGTCTTTGAACACTCCATGCGAATTATCGATGCCTGTCCGGTGGGTAATCTCAGGCTGCGCATGGCGGCCTTGTTTCACGACATCAATAAACCGCAGGCCAAGCGCATCGTCGAAAACGGCGCCACCTTCTACGGCCACGAGGCGGCCGGCGCCCGGACCGCTCGGCAGGTGCTCAAACGGCTGCGCTACTCCAATGACTTCATCGACGAAGTTTCTTTGCTGGTGGACCGGCATATGTTCACCTCAGACGTCTCCGACAAAGGCGTGCGGCGACTCATCCGCAAAGTGGGGCAGGACCTGATTTTCGATCTGCTGGATCTGCGGCGGGCTGATGTTATCGCCCAGGGCATAGGGGGCACGACCGAGGACGTGGACGAACTGGAGAAGCGCATTAACGAGCAGATCGCTTTTCAGCCGCCATTCGGCCTTTCGGATCTGGCCGTGGACGGCCGGATCCTAATGGAATTACTGAACATCAAACCGGGCCCGAAGGTCGGGCGTGTCCTCGATCATCTTATGGAAAAGGTGCTCGATGACCCGGAGAACAATACACAAGAGACATTGGAATCATTTGCCAGAGAATTTTATCATAATAATACTGATAAGGAAAGCGAAGTATGAAGATTCATGAGTATCAGGCCAAGCAGGTTTTTGCCGCGGCAGGCATTTCCGTGCCGCTCGGTGAAGTCGCTACCACTCCGCTTGAAGCTTTTGATATCGCCGAACGGATGAACAGCCCGGTCATGGTCAAATCCCAGGTGCACGTGGGAGGTCGCGGCAAAGCGGGTGGAATCAAGTTCGCCGAGACACCGGAGGGTGCCAAAGTGCTGGCCCAGAAAATTATCGGCATGGAGATCAAAGGGCTGACCGTCAAGAAAGTGCTGGTGACGGTTGCCGAGGACATCATCACCGAGTCCTACGTGGGCATTATCCTTGATCGTGCTACAAAGAAGCCGGTCATCATGGTTTCGCCCGCCGGAGGAATCGATATCGAAGAGGTGGCAGCCAAGACCCCCGAGAAGATTTTCAAACTTTATGTCGATCCCATCCAGGGGCTGCGCCCGTACCAGGCCCGCAACCTCGCCTACAAGCTCTACCGCGAACCCAGCCAGGTGCGCAAAGCCGCCGACATTATCATGAAGCTCTATGGTGTCTTCTGGGATGCGGACTGCTCGCTGGTCGAGATCAACCCGCTGATCACCAACACCGCCGGCGATGTTATCGCACTTGATGCCAAACTGAATGTCGATGACAACGGTTTGTTCCGGCAGAAGAAAATAGCCGAGATGCGCGATATCGATGCGGAGGTTCCATCCGAGGTGGAAGCCCGCGACGGCGGTCTGTCGTTCATCAAACTCGACGGTAACATCGGCTGCATCGTCAACGGCGCCGGACTGGCCATGACGACCATGGATCTGGTCAAACGCTACGGCGGAGAGCCAGCCAACTTCCTCGATATCGGTGGTTCCTCCAACCCGAGGAAGGTGGTCACGGCCATGAAGATCATCCTCTCCGACCCCAACGTGGAAGCCATCCTGATTAACATCTTCGGCGGTATCACCCGCTGTGATGATGTTGCCGATGGCATTGTGGCGGCCTTCAAAGAACTCAATCCACGGGTACCCGTCGTGGTTCGTCTGACCGGTACCAACGAGGACAAGGCGAAGGCCATACTTAAAGCCGTGAGCCTGCCTTTTGGCGACACTCTCGACGATGTCGTCCAGAAAGCAATTCAACTGGCCAAGACCACAGCAAAAGCTTAGGAGAGGATACCATGTCGATTTTTGTGAATAAAAAGACGAAATTGATTGTCCAGGGAATCACCGGTCGTGACGGTTCCTTTCATGCTCAGCAGATGAAGGAATACGGCACCAATGTCGTTGGTGGCGTTACGCCCGGCAAGGGCGGAGAGACCATCAACGGTATCCCCGTTTTCAACAGCATGGAAGAAGCGGTGGCCGCTACCAAGGCCAACACCTCCGTAGTATACGTTCCGCCGGCCTTTGCCATCGATGCCATCTACGAAGCGGTCGACGCCGGCATCAAGCTGGTGGTGTGCATCACCGAAGGCCTGCCGGCCAACGATATGATGAAAGTTTATCCCCACGTGAAAGCAAAGGGCGCGCGCCTCATCGGCCCGAACTGCCCCGGCATTATCAGCCCGGGTGAGTCCAAG
>JAUXCD010000235.1 GCA_030619085.1 Candidatus Zixiibacteriota bacterium | reverse complement strand
TTATGTCCCGCGCATCTATGTCGGCTGGCATACCTTCACGGTTTATGATCGCTGGGGTTACTGCTGGGAATCGGATCTTCACGTGACCCGGTACCACACCGTGATCCTTGACCGGACTATCGTCAGCCCGCGGGCCAACGTGTACTCCAAGTACAAGGACGTCCGGTTCGCCGGCTACCAGGACCCGATCATCAGCGGTTATCCGAAGTACAAGGAACGCGTGGTAAAGATGAAATCGAGCGCGGGTGCGTCCTCGAGCGGCAAGATCATCGTCAACAACAAGACCAGAGTGTCCTCGGATACGTACATCGCCCCGAAGACCAAAAAGTACGTGCGTGGCAGCGCCAAAGTGGTCAAGACCGAGCGCGGTTATGAGACGGCTGGTTCGGTGACGACGTCCCGGAGCAAATCGCGGCAATCTTCTTCGGCTCGCAGCACGAGCAACTACGAAAAGCGCAGCAACTCCAGCAGCAAGAGTTCGCGCAGTTCCGGCAGCGAAGGCTACTCGACCTCCAAATCCGAATCGTCCCGCAGCTCCGGCTATCGGACCAAGCAGGGTGAGTCGAAGTCCAGCTCCGCGACCAAGTCTGAAAACCGCTACCGGAAGAAGTCCACAGGTGAGCAGAAGGCTTCTCCGAGCAGCAGGATAAAGACATCGACGAAGAGCTCCGGCAGTTCCGGCTCGAGTAAAACCGTTAAGTCCTCGAGCAAGACCAAGTCCGGTGGTTCCAAGAGTTCGGGCAGTGTGAAGTCGTCCTCGACAAAGAGTAAATCCGACTCCGAAAGCAAGTCTACCTCGGGAAACAAGAAAACGACGAAGAAGCGCAAATAGCGTCGGTGTGAGAATGTACTTGCATGAGGATAACCGGGATGTTACTTATTTGATGTAGGGAGTATTGATTGTGAAAAGAATAATCACATACCTGATGTGCGCGCTGTTTCTGACGGTCTCCGTAGGCAGCGTGCACGCGGTGGAGAAAAAGGAAAAGAAAACCACCACCAAGAAGGTGGTGACCAAAAAGAAAGCGCCGGCCAAAGCGACTCAAGCGAAGAAGACAACGAAAGTTCAGAAGTCAAAGAAGAAGTACGACAACTTCATCGATAAGAACAAGAATGGCATCGATGATCGCAAAGAGAAGAAAGCGAAAAGGAGTACCAGTTCGAAAAAGACGACTGACAAGAAAAAGAAGAAGTAGACCGGTTGTTTTTGTGCTCTCTTTGTGAGAGGCGTTTTTAGGCGGGACGTAATACCGCGATTGATTTTGGCATTTCCTTTCCAGTTCGATTGCCGCAACTATCGGAAAAGATGACCGAAGGCTCGCCATCACCGGCGGGCCTTTCTCTATTGTAACCTGCCGTAGAGGTGTTTTTCAGAAAAAGATTGTCTGAAACCGTTTCAACTTGACTTACGTTATAAATAACGTACCTTTATTAGCAGTCTGCCAGAATGGCTGCCAATATGGCAGATAGAATATAGACAGGATAGACAGTTGTGGCTTTTGAAAATTTGAACGAACGCGAAAAACAGGTATTATACAACCTCATCAATTACTATATCGAGTCGGCCGATCCGGTCGGTTCACGGGTAATTGCTAACCGGTTCCGCATGGGGATTTCATCGGCAACCATTCGCAACACTCTTCAGGACCTTGAAGAACTGGGGCTGGTGCAACAGCCACACACCTCGGCCGGAAGAATACCGACCGATATAGGGTACCGGGTGTATGTTGACTATCTCTTTAAGCCGGACACTCTTACTACTGCCGAGAAGGACAAGATCCGCAAATCCATCCTCAAAGAAGGGCGCGGTATCAACGAGATTCTTGGTCAGACCTGTCGCGTGCTGGGGGATATCACTAACCAGTTGGGTGTGACAATCGGTCCGCGTTTTGATGCCGGGGTGCTCAAGAGAATCGACCTTATTCCCGTCGCCGATGAGCGCATCATGGTGGTGGTGATTGTTGAGTCCGGCCTGGCCCGGAGCCTGATTATCGAAATCGAGGCGGCTATTACGGAGAAAGTGCTGAAGGAGTTTGAGAAGGTCCTCAACGAGCGTCTGGCCGGTTTGACACTGGGCCATATCAAGGAGACGGTGTCAGAGCGTGTGGCCGATGTTGCCGGGCACGGCCGTTTGATAAAGCTGATAATCGATTCCAAAGAAAAGATCTGGGCCGAGAAGAGGTCCGAAGACATACATGTATCGGGCACGGACAAGCTTTTGGTCCAGCCCGAATTCGCCCGTATCGAAAAGATCTCGGAGATCATAAAGGTTTTGGAAGATGGTACCTCCCTGTCAGAGTTCATCAAGGGCGCCGACGAAGAAGGCCTCTTCATAACAATTGGGCACGAGAACAAATTCCGACAGATCATGGACTGTTCGCTGGTAACATCATCCTACCGTGTGGGCAACGTGACCGGAAGTATCGGTATTATCGGTCCCACCAGGATGCCGTATCGCAAGCTGGTGTCGATTGTCGAATACACGGCGCGGACGATTTCCGAAGTTCTCTCGGGTATAGATAAGAAAAGGGATTAGCAGGTTATGGCGAAGAAAGACGATTCGCATCCGGAAGTGGACGAAAAAGAAACGCAGGAGATCAAAGTCGGAGCGGAAGTTGCCGGTGAAGATGACCAACCTCGGGAAGAAGCGGAGGAGCTGACCGAGGAAGAAAAGCTTCGACGGCAGGTACAGGAACTCGAGGACAAGCTGCTTCGGACGGCCGCCGAGTTTGACAATTACAAGAAGCGCACCGCCCGTCGCTATGACGAGATGATTCGATCGGCTGCCGACGGCGTCCTGTTGGAACTGCTCGGGGTGGTCGACAATTTCGAGCGCTCTCTGGAGCACAGCAACGACAAGGCGGATTTCGAGGCGCTTCGCAAAGGCACGGAGATGATCTACGACCAGATGCGGAGCCTTCTGGCAAAATACAATATCACGGCGATTGAAGCGGTCGGGCAGCCTTTTGACCCCGGCCTTCACGAAGCTATGATGCAGATGGACACCGATGAATACGACGACGGTGTTGTGGCTCTGGAGATGAGCAAGGGTTACCTCTGCGGCGACCGTGTGCTGCGTCACAGCAAGGTTGGCGTGAGCACCGGCAAGGGTGCACCGGAGTCGGATGAAAAAGAGAAATAGCGCCGCGACATCACGCCGGGTAACTGTCGGGGTGCGGTTTTTGACGAAAAGAATACGGAATGATTTTCGAAGGAGATAAATGCGATGGGTAAAGTAATTGGCATAGACCTGGGAACGACCAACTCGTGTGTCGCGGTATTAGAAGGACAGGAACCGGTTGTTATTCCCAATCAGGAAGGGGCACGGACCACGCCGTCGGTGGTTGCTTTTACCAAAGACGGTGAGCGCCTGGTGGGCGCCGCCGCCAAACGCCAGGCGGTGACCAATCCCGAAAACACGGTCTTCTCCGTAAAGAGATTTATGGGGCGTCTGCACAGTGAAGTTGCGGCGGAAGAGAAAATCGTGCCGTACAAAATTATCGAGAACGAAAAAGGCGCGGTCATGATCGAGGCGGCCGATAAGCAGCACACGCCTCCGGAAATCTCGGCCATGATTCTTCAGGCGATGAAGAAAGCCGCCGAGAGTTATCTCGGTCAGGAGGTCAAGCAGGCCGTTATCACAGTGCCGGCCTATTTCAATGACTCCCAGCGCCAGGCCACCAAGGATGCCGGCCGCATCGCCGGACTGGAGGTCCTTCGCATAATCAACGAGCCGACCGCGGCCTCTTTGGCCTATGGTCTGCAGAAGAAGGGCAGCCAGAAAATCGCCGTGTTTGACCTGGGGGGCGGGACTTTTGATGTCTCGATCCTCGAAATCGGCGAGGGCGTGTACGAAGTGCGTTCCACCAATGGTGACGGCCATCTTGGTGGGGATGATTTCGACCAACGCATAATCGACTGGATGGCCGATGAGTTCCTGAAAGCCCAGGGTATTGACCTGCGCAAG
>JAUXCD010000198.1 GCA_030619085.1 Candidatus Zixiibacteriota bacterium | reverse complement strand
CAACAATCCGATGACTATTCAGCCGGGAATGTTGAAGCAGTATGTTGGCAGTTTCGGTCCGCGAAAGATTACGCTGGAAAACGATCAGCTTTTCTATCAACGTGAGGACCGACCCAAAATGGTGCTCGTTCCCCTGGCCGAGGACCTTTTCAAGCTGAAGGATGTGCCGTATTTCAGATTGAGATTCGACCGTGACCCGAGCGGCAGCATTATCGCCGTCACGGGAATCTACGATAATGGCCATACCGATGGTCATGCGAAGGATACAGCCGGCAAATGACCGCGACATCAGCGAGGGAAAGGAATAACCCAATGAGTAAATCGTTTTTCGCATTGATAGTAGCGGTGTGTCTGGCTGTTGGTTGCCTGGCTCCGAGCACCGTCTGCCAGAGTGCAGAAGCACCGACGTCAGTGACTTTTCCGGACACCTACGCCGGGCAAATGGCACAGCAGTTTCTGGATGCGTTTAATTCGGGCGAGGAGAACCTCTGGCGAGAGTATTTCCTGCAAGACCCCAAGGCGAAAGACAGCGCCGAGGTGTTGCAACGTCGCATGGACATGACCCAGTTTCTTTACGGGGACCTGGGCGGACTTGACGCCCGAAAGCTCGTTGAAGACAACGAGTACATGATCAAGTTTCTGGCCGAAGCTAGGGAGCCAAAAGGGCCGTTCAACTGGGTCGTACTGGTCATGGCTTTCGACAGTCTGCCACCGCACGGAATTAAATCCATCGGCGTTCAGCCGGGAGATGAGCCAGGCAAGGAGTTGCCTCCGGGGAAACTCAAGCCGCAGCAGATGGTTGAGCTTCTTGATGAATATGTTCAGAGCCTGGCGGCCGAGGACCGTTTTTCGGGCACCGTCCTGGTGGCCAAAGACGGCCAGCCGATCTACAAAAAGGCGTTTGGTCAGGCCAATCTTCGCTACCATGTGCCCAACCAAATCGACACCAAGTTCAACTTGGGCTCGATGAACAAGATGTTTACCGGGGTGGCGATTGCTCAATTGGCGGAGCAGGGAAAACTGTCATTCAACGACCCGGTCGGTAAGTTTCTCCCGGATTATCCCAACAAGGAGGTGGCCGAGAAGGTCACTATTCATCATCTGTTGACCCACACCTCGGGACTGAGTGATTACTGGGAGCCACTGTTTAACAGTAATTTCACCACCGTTCGAACGGTGCAGGGCTATGCCGAACTCTTCTGGGATGATACGCTTCTATTTGAGCCGGGAGAACGCTTTCAGTACAGCAATGCCGGGCCGATCGTGCTGGGCCTGATTATCGAGAAGATTTCGGGACAGAGTTATTTCGATTATGTCAAAGAGCACATTTATAAGCCGGCCGGGATGATCAACAGCGACTGCTATGAAATGGATGCCGTTGTGGAAAATCTGGCTTTTGGCTACACGCGAACGGACATGGACGGCCACCCGGTGGATGGTCCGCGGCGCAATAATATGTTTCTGCACGCGGTGAGAGGCGGTCCGGCCGGTGGCGGCTGGTCCACGGTTGAGGACCTTTTCGGGTTTGCCAAGGCACTGCAATCGGGTCAACTGGTAGGAAAAGCCTATGTGGACACCCTTACGACCGGTAAAGAAGAAATGGGTCTGGATATGAAATACGGCTACCTGTTTGGCGAAGAATTCAGTGATGGTCACCGGATTGTCGGGCACAACGGTGGCGCGCCGGGAATCAGCGCCCAACTGGATATGTATGTCGATTTGGGGTACACCGTCGCGGTGCTTTCCAACTACGATATGATGGCAGGTGTCGTGGCCGGCAAAATAGGCGAAATGATTGTCCGATAGGCCAAAACAGAGCCGGTTCCAAAGTCTGATTGACTGCCGTTTGGTATTCGTTTATAATAAGTGAAACCGTGAAATCAGCGGCGAGAGACAGACATGTAGTTAACAGGGAAGTAGATGCTTGATTTAAAATTTGTCCGTGAGAATCCGGAACTGGTAAAGGCCGGAATCGCCAAGAGAAACGACCACACCGATATTGATAAAATCCTCGAACTGGACTCAAAGCGGCGGGAGATAATCCGTACTGTTGAGCAGCTGAAGTCCGACAAGAACAAAGCTTCGGGGGAGATTGCTCAAAAGAAAAAGGCCGGCGAAGACGCTTCGGCCGCTATCACTCGCATGCGCGAGGTCGGGGAGAAGATCGGCGCGCTCGACAACGAGCTTCGGACCGTCGAAGAAGAAATGAATTCGATTCTGGTGTGGGTGCCGAATATCCCGCACGAGTCCGTCCCGGTCGGTGCTGACGAGAGTGCCAATGTTGTCGTCAGGGAATGGGGCGAGATACCGAAGCCGGATTTCACCGTTTTGCCGCACTGGGAGATTGGCGAAAAGCTCGGTATCCTCGATATGGCCGCCGCGGCGAAAATATCCGGGTCGGGATTCTATCTGCTCAAGGGCCTGGGAGCGCGTCTGCAACGGGCGCTGGTCAGCTACATGCTTGATACCCACAGCGCCGATGGTTTCACCGAAATGGCCGCGCCGTTTATTGTCAATGCTGACACCATGTTCGGAACCGGGCAGCTTCCCAAGCTGGAAGCTGACATGTACAAGACCACCGAGGACAACATGTACCTGATTCCGACGGCCGAGGTCCCGATAACGAATTATTTCAAGCAGCAGATTATCGATTATAAACAGTTGCCCATATACATGGTCGGACATTCTCCGTGTTTCCGCCGCGAGGCGGGAGCCGCCGGTAAAGACACTCGGGGTATGATCCGTGTTCACCAGTTTGAGAAGGTGGAGATGGTCAAGATAGTGCACCCTGATTCGTCTTACGATGAACTGGAATCGCTGCTTTTGCAGGCAGAGAAAATCCTGCAGGGGCTGAAGATTCCCTACCGGGTGTGCAACCTGGCCAGCGGTGACCTGTCTTTTGCCGCCGCCAAGTGTTACGATATTGAACTGTGGGCGGCAGGCGTGAAGAGGTATCTCGAGATTTCGTCCGTGTCAAACTTCGAGGATTTCCAGGCCAGACGCATGAACTGTCGGTTCCGCGACGAAGACAAGAAAATGCGACACCCGCACACGCTCAACGGCTCCGGGGTGGCACTGGCGCGCCTGATTCCGGCCGTTCTGGAGAATTATCAGAACGCCGACGGCACGATTACCGTGCCGGAAGTTCTTAGGCCGTATATGGGTGGTATAGAGAACATAGGGTAATGATTCCGAAATCAACAATCCTGCAAAAGACGGCCAAGCTCTACATCAGCAAATCGACCGTTTTCAAGCTTTTGCTGTTGTTCGGTATCGCCGTGATATCGTTCGTGTTCGTGTGGTACACGTTCAGCGTCATCAACCAACTCCAGGAGGACACCCGGTCGCAGGTCGACAAGTACGTCAAAATGTGGCAACTGGCGGCCAACTCGCCTACCTCGGGATCGGAACTTCAGTTCATATTCGATGAGATCATTGTCAAGGCTGCTTTTCCGATTGTCGTACTGGATGACAAGCGCAAACCGATTCACTGGCGCAATATCGACGGTGTCGCGCCCGATGATACGACTGCTCAGACAATCGCATACCTGAGCGAGGTTGCCGAGGACATGGTCCGCTCGCACGGTGAGTTTCCTCTGTACTATGGCGACAATTTCCTCAACTACTTCTGCTACGGTGATTCCAAAGTCATCCAGCAACTTCAGATGATGCCGTTTATCGAGATCGGCATCCTGGTGGCATTTTTGGTTCTGGCTTTTATAGGTTTTCAGAATATACGTCAGAGCGAAGAGCGGCATATCTGGGTCGGTATGGCCAAAGAGACGGCTCACCAACTGGGCACGCCTATTTCGTCGCTGATGGGCTGGCTGGAAGTGATCGGGGCGAGTGACAAGTGCAAAACTGACGAGAAACTCACGGTCGATTTCGAAACGGTGCAGAACATGCAGGCGGATATCGAACGGCTTCAACGCGTGGCCAATCGGTTTGGGTGGATCGGCTCGAGGCCGGAGGTCGGACCCTGCGATCTTAACCGCCTGATCCAGGAGAGTGTCGCTTATTACCAAAGGCGGCTGCCTTTTGAGGGTAAGGGGATTCAGATGATTTTCGAGGCCGGCGACCTACCCGAGACAAAGCTCAATGCGGAACTGGTCGGCTGGGTTCTGGAAAACCTGATCAAGAACGCTCTCCAGGCCACTGACTCCAAAAGCGGTCGCGTGAAGATCCGTAGCAGTTACGTCCCTGGTCGTCGATGTGTTGCTGTGGAAATTATAGACAATGGCAAAGGCATCACTCCGGCAGCGGCGCGAAAGATTTTCAAGGCCGGTTTTACAACCAAGAAACGGGGCTGGGGGCTGGGACTCACCCTGGTCAAACGTATTATCGAAGAGTACCATGGTGGGCGGGTATATCTTAAGAAATCAAAACCGGGCGAGACTGTCTTCGCCATTTTGCTGCCCGTGGCCCACGACTAACGGAAAGGAATTATGCCGAAGCAAGAAGAAGCAAGAACCATACTGTGGGTTGATGACGAGATAGACAGCCTCAAATCGCACGTGGTGTTTCTCCGGAAACGAGGTTTCGATGTCACCACCGCGATGTCCGGCGATGATGCCATCGTGCTGGTGCAGCAGCGGCCCTTCGACCTGGTACTGCTCGACGAGATGATGCCCGGCAAGGACGGCCTGACCACGCTCGAAGAGATTAAAGAGTTGCGTCCGCATCTTCCGGTGGTGATGGTGACCAAGTCTGAGGAAGAGACCCTGATGGAGGACGCCATCGGGCAGAAAATCGATGACTACCTGGTCAAGCCGGTGAACCCGTCCCAGATTCTTCTGGTAATCAAGCGTCTTCTGGATTCCCGCAAAATTATCAGCGGCTCTTCGATGAAGCGCTATATCACCGAGACGAACCGGTTCAATCAGAAGCTCTACGGGGATATGCAGCCGGAGGACTGGCTAGAGGCGGCGCGGATTATCGCCAGTTGGAACCTGGAACTCGATGAAAACAACGACGCCGGTATCGAGCAGATGCTGGACGGGACGCGCAAGGAATGGAATATCGAGTTCACCAAGTAT
>JAUXCD010000165.1 GCA_030619085.1 Candidatus Zixiibacteriota bacterium | reverse complement strand
CGCTCATTTTCTTGCGGTCGCGCATCGACCGGCCTATCGGCAGATCTATCAGCCCGGAATCCTCCGTCATATGTCCGCACACCAGCGCCAGGTAGGTGCGCTTGACTTCACGGCCTTGAATCGCCTCCTGAAGTGTAAGGTACACGTCGTTGGTTTTGGCCACCAGGAGCAGACCGGAAGTGTTCTTGTCAAGCCGATGAACGATACCGGGGCGGTCTTCACCGCCGGCCGGTGCCAATTTCTTGAAATGATGTATCAGCGCATTCACCAGCGTACCGCTGCGGTTACCCGCTCCCGGATGCGTAACCATAGCCGCCGGCTTGTTCACCACCGCAAAATACTCGTCCTCAAAGACAATATCCAGAGGGATGTTCTCACCATCCAGGTGGCTCGCTTCGGGCGGAGGAATAGAGATTGTAATCCTGTCCCCATCCGCAACGCTGTAGCTTTTGGATACGGCTTCGCCGTTAACGGTCACCAGGTTGCCGGTGATAAGTTTCTGAAGGCGGCTGCGGGTGAGGTCAATCTCGCCCTGCTCCGCCAGGAACCGGTCAAGACGCCGCTGTTCGGAGCCCGGAGGAACGACTATCTCGATCTGACGGTTTTTCTGGTCAGAGGTCATTCGCTTATCTGTCAGGACTGGCTAACCGGCGTCTGCACCAAAGTCAGCATTTCCCGGACGGCGCAGTCGAACCCGACCAGTAGTGCCCGGGCGCAGACGGCATAGCCGACAAAGAATTCATCCACGACGCCCAGTTCCACCAACGGACGGATGTTCTTGTAGTTGACGCCACGTCCGCAGTGTACCGCCAACTCCGCTTTGGCGGCGGCACGAACGGCACGGTCGATTCGGTCCAGTTCCGACTGAGCTTCATCAAGCGTCCTCGCTCCCGCATACCGGCTGCAGTTGATGAGTACTGCCGAGGCGCCGGATTTGGCCGCACCCCGTATCTGCTCTGGGTCGGGCTCGATGAAAAAGGCGACGCTGACGCCGACAGCGCTGAATTTCGCCGCCAGGCTGCCGAAATCGACGGCCGCAGCATTGAAATCTATGGGCGAGACGGCAGCATCGGTGTCGGCATGATCGGCCACAAAGGTGACCAGATACGGTTTCACCTCGAGAATCTTCTCTATGACGTCGTCCACCGGCGGGATCTCCACCGCCAGCTTGGTTTTGACGATGCCCTTCAGCAGGTAGAGGTCACGGTCTCGGACAAACCTGCGATGACGCTGCAATTGGACGGCGATGCCGTCGGCGCCGGCAAGCTCTGCCAGAACGGCTGCCTGGCACGGGTCTGGTTCACCAAGTCGGCGGACCTCCCGCATGGCGGCCACCAAGTCAAGATTCACTGATAATTGAGCCAATTTCTGCTCCTTGAATACGAGTCGATGGGTTTACCCTACAGCGCTTCCAATTACTGTATCTTACGTCCGGCCAGAAGGGTCGTCAATTTTAAAAACTGTTCAACCGACACTTCTTCGGCGCGACTTTTGGCCTCAAAACCCAGACTGGCCAGTATCTCGGCGGCTGCGGCTGCATCCGGGACCAGCGCCGGAACCAGGTTATTCACCAGCAATTTGCGGCGCTGGCGGAAAGATTCACGCAGTACTGTCTCCAGAAAAGAGGTATCCGCCGGTGGTGGAACCGGCCGGGGCGTGAGTCTGACCACCGACGAGGTCACCTTGGGAGGCGGCCGGAAATGCTTCGGGGGAACATCGAAACTTATCTCGATATCAAAATGCATCTGCGCCATAACCGACATCGGCGACCAGTCCCGGCTGCCGCACTCAGCGCCCAACCGGCGGGCGACCTCGCGTTGCACCATAAATACCGCCGCCTGCACGGCGCTGCAATGCGATATCGTCCAGTCAATAACCGGCGCCGTAAGATTGAACGGCAGGTTCCCAACCAGCTTGAATGCCCCGGCCTCCGGCTCGTATTTCAGAAAATCCTCATGGACAACTGTGACATTGCCAAAGCGTCGAAGCAGCTTTTGCAGGTAGCCGATCAGGTCGCGGTCGAACTCGACCGCGATCACTTTGCAGTCCTCCTGAGCCAATGCCAGCGTCAGAGCCCCTCGGCCGGGGCCGATTTCTATGACAGTATCGCCTTCCCGCGGGTCAGCCAGGGCGACTATGCGCTCGATTATTTCAGGCGAGTGAAGAAAATTCTGACCCAGTCGTTTCTTGGCGTGATAGGCGGACATAGTTCAACCTCCAAAAACCTCCACCAACCCGAACAGCTTGCGACAGGTACGGTCGGTGACTTTTTCCACCTCGCCGGTCGTGATACCCTTAAGCTCCGCCAATCGGTTGCAGACATAGGTGACATAGGCCGGCTGATTCATCTTGCCCCGATGCGGAACCGGCGCCAGGTAGGGAGCATCAGTCTCAATCATAATCTTGTCCAGTGGGACCTCGGCAGCAACATCGGCCATCTTCGCCTTCTTAAATGTAATAATACCGCCGACCGAAATATGAAAGCCGAATTCGATTACCTCGTAAGCTTCCTCAACAGTACCCGGGAAACAATGAAAAACGCCACCCTTGAGGTCTCGGGCTAAATCTTTGACAATATCCACCGTCTGGCGAAATGACTCACGAGTGTGAATCACTACCGGCAGCTTTGATTTAATCGCCAACTCCAGTTGCCGGCGAAACGCCTCTATCTGTGTCTTACGCGGGGAGAGATCACGATAGAAATCCAGTCCTATCTCGCCTATCGCCACCACTTTCTTCAGCCGGCTCATCTGTTCCAGTTCCGCCAGCGAAGCGTCATCGACAAGATTTGCGTCGTGCGGATGAATGCCCACCGTGGCAAAGACCATGTCATTGGTTTGGGCCAGTTCGAGTGATTTTTTCGATGACGGGATATCAACCCCGATATTGATGATAGTGTGAACGCCGGCTTCCCTGGCATTGGCAAGCATCTGGTCCCGCAGGCCATCGAACTGGTCGAAATCCAGATGACAATGCGAGTCAATCATCAGCTAACTTTGGCGCCGAGCGGCAGATCACCGTCGGGCACCAGCAGGCAGAGATTCTTTCCTTTTTTCGCCGCCAGAAGCATACCATTGGACTCCACGCCCCTGATTACCGCCGACTTGAGATTGGTCACTACGATAATTTTCATGCCCTTGATTTGCTCGGGAGCATAATACTCGGCGACTCCGGCGACAATCTGACGTTTCTCGCTACCGATATCGATCTGAAGTTTCAGCAGTTTGTCGGCGCCTTCGACTCGCTCGGCCTCAAGTACCTGCGCCACCTGCATCCGTGCCCGGGCGAATTCGGAGATATCAAGAAGCCCCGCGGCGCTCTCGTCGCCGCCTTTGGCTTTGGCCGCGTCTTGTTTCTTCTTTGTTTGCAGGCGCGGGAAGACCGATTCCCCGAGTTTGACGGGCGTGCCCGGCTGCAGGTCAAAAAATCTCTGGGCCGATACGAGAGTCAGGGTACTGTCATCCAATGCGAAGACGGCGCGAATTTCACGCATCTTGTTGGGCATGACGGGGAACAGCAGTATCGACACGATACGGATCGCTTCACAGCAGGCATACAGTACGCCGCCCATCTGATCCTTCTTGCCTTCTTTGGCCATCTTCCAGGGGGCATTGTCGTCGAAGAACTTGTTGGTCGCCCGAACGATATTCATCGTTTCGTTGATGGCGTTACCGATACGGAAGTGCTTGATGTGAGCATAAGAACTCTCGGTAGCCTTCTCGGCCAGATCCATCAGTTCCTGCAAACCGGGTAAATCACGCGACGGCTGCGGCAATTTGCCGTCGAAATTACTGATTACCATCTTGGCTACACGAGACACCAGATTGCCCAGGTCGTTGGCCAAATCGGCATTGTACTGCGTGACAAACTGGCTGACCTTGATGTCGCCATCGATGCCGAACGGATACTGCGTCAGCAGCAGATACCGGGTGCCATCGGCGCCGAACTGGGTGACCATCTCGTTGGGGTCGATCTGGTTGCCCAGCGACTTACCCATCTTCTTGCCATCGACGGTGAAATAACCGTGCAGGAAAATCGTATCCGGAAGTTTCAGTCCGGCCGCCATGAGCATGGCCGGCCAGTACAGACAGTGAAATTTGAGGATGTCCTTGGCCATCAGATGAACCACCTCGGCCGACTTCCACCATTTGTTAAAAGTCTTTTCGTCATCGCCGTAACCGATGGCTGAGATATAGTTCGAAAGCGCGTCCACCCAGACGTACGCCGACTGGCTTTCGTCAAACGACAACGGCACACCCCACGTGACTTTCTCGCGCGACAGCGAGAAATCCGGCAGGGACTGGCCGATCAGCCCCAGCACTTCGCGGCGACGCTCTTCCGGGAGAATCTGCAGTTCCCCAGATTCGATTTTGGCTTTTATTCCGGGCAGGAAAGCGCTGAGGCGGAAAAAGTAGTTCTTCTCCTTGAGCTTCTCCGGTTCCTTTTGATGGTCCGGGCACTTGCCGTCCTCAAGCTCCTTCTCCGTCAGAAACTTCTCACAACCGGTGCAATAAAGCCCCTCGTAGTAACCGGAATAGATCACGTCCTGACCGTCCGGGGTTTTGGCCGCGCGCATGGCGTCAAGGATTTTACACACCGACTTTATATGCCGATCAGAGGTCGTCCGGATGAAATAGTCATTTTCAATCGACAGCGTCTTCCAGGTGTTTTTGAACGTCTCCACGGTCTTGTCGCAGAACTCAATCTCGCTCATACCCTGGGCCCGGGCGGCTTCGGCTACTTTTGAACCGTGTTCGTCGGTACCCGTCAGGAAAAACGCTTCCCGTCCGGCCAGACGGTGGTAACGGGCCAGCAGATCGGCTGCAATGGTAGTGTAAGCATGGCCGATGTGCGGCTTGTCGTTGACATAGTAAATAGGGGTGGTTATAAAGATGGGCTTTGGCACGCTTCGCTCCCAGTATTGTTTAATTCACGTTTTCGCTATCGTCCAGTTCCCTCAACTCGGTTTCCGAGGTATCGCTCTTCTCCTCGTAATCGGAGCTTGCCTGGTGCACAAACTTCCGTCGACCCGATTCGGTGGAAATTATATCCTTGGGAGTTATTCTGAAAAACAGGTTTTCATCGTTGCGAACAACGGCCTCTTCCTTGAAGATATCGATACGTACAATAACTCCGTCACCGTTCTTGGTCTTCACCAGCGTACCCGCCGATGGAAACCGGGACTTCACCTTTGTGTACAGCCCGACCTCGTATCGCAGGCAACACAGAAGCCGTCCGCAGTTGCCGGAAATCTTCGCCGGGTTCATCGGCAGATCCTGCTCACGGGCATGCTGCGTGGAGATGGGGCTGAAATCCTTGATGAAGGCATTGCAGCACTGCTGTCGACCGCAGACACCGTACCCACCGATTCGACGAGCCTCATCCCGCACACCAATCTGGCGCAACTCGATTCTGGTCTTGAAGCGCGAAGCCAGTTCCTTGACCAGTTCTCTGAAATCCACCCGGTGGTCGGCCGTGAAGAAGATGGTCATCTTGTTGCCGTCGTGTTGCGTTTCAACATCGACAACTTTCATTACCAACCCGTGCCGTTTAATCATCGCCACGACCTCGCCCTGGTGCTCCTGGTCTTTCTCCAGATTCAGGCGGTACCTTTCCAGGTCATCTTTGCTGGACGGACGAAGAATCGAACGTGGGCGGTCGGACTCGGAGAAATCCACTTCAACGTCGATCTTCTTGAGCACGACGCCGATATCCTCGCCGCGCTCGGCCTGTGTGATCACATAGTCGGACGGACTGATATTATGGTAAAAAGCATTAAAGAAGTATTCTTTACGCGAGCCTTTGAATTCAACCAGGTATAATTCGGCCATAAGTACTAATTCCTGAAGCTAAAGCGGGCACCCAATCAAGCTACCTTCATGGCTGACTTGAGTTTAAGCGCCAATGACGTTAAAGCTCCCTGAATATGCACGTTACGCCTTAAGTCAGCAAGCGTTATTTTGATGCCGTCCGCCATCCGCAGCGCCACCTCGGGATTGGCGAAACGTACCGCCATCTTCCTGATGTCGGCGGCGAAATCGGTGTTGATAATATCCTCGTCGGATCCACTTATGGCCAGCGAGGCGCAGTCGCGGATAAGTGATTGCCACAAATTGAGTATCCCCTCAGCTTCGCCGCGGTCTCTGGGATTGAGCATCTCATTAATGTGCGCCGCCATCTGAGCGCCGTCCTGCCAAACCAGCGATTTGAACAGAAAGAAACCGACTGCGCGGCTGGATGTATCG
>JAUXCD010000224.1 GCA_030619085.1 Candidatus Zixiibacteriota bacterium | reverse complement strand
TCTCCAGCTTGTTCACATGTTGCTTGAGGCCGTTCTCGGCCATCACCTTGATGACCTTCTTCCCTTCCTCGACCGTCCGGCAAAACGGCACCATCACCTTGACATTGGCCAGCCCCATATCATCGCGCACTTTCTTGATGGCGGCGCATTCCAGCTCGAAGGCCGGGCGGTACTTGTCATCGTAGTAACGCGAGGCTCCCCGCCAGCCGATCATCGGGTTGCGCTCCTCCGGCTCAAAAGCGCGTCCGCCGACCAGATCGGCGTATTCGTTCGACCGGAAATCGGCCAGCCGTAAGATCACTTCCCGGGGATAGAACGCCGAGGCAATGGTGGCAATACCGGAGGCGAGCCGGTCGACGTAGAAATCACGTTTATCGCTGTAGCCCACCGTGAGTTTGTCCACCAGCCGCTTAACATGCTGATCCTGGATACTCGAGTAGTTTACCAGCGCCATGGGGTGCGTCTTGATATATGAGTTAATGATAAACTCCTGCCGCGCCAGGCCGACACCATCGTTGGGTATCTGAGCATATTTGTAGGCTTTTTCGGGAGTTCCCAGGATCATTTTGATTTCGACATTTTTTGGGCGGCTGATCTTGTCCAGCTTGGTCGTCTTCACTTTGAACGGCAGTTTTCCGGCGTACACCCGACCGACATCACCTTCGCAACAACTGACCGTGACAAACTGGTCCGGCGGCACCGCACGAGTCGCCCCCGTCGCGCCGACCACGGCCGGGATACCCAGTTCGCGGCTGACAATCGCGGCGTGCGAGGTTCGGCCGCCCTCATCGGTTACGATGGCCGAGGCTATCTTCATGATAGGTTCCCAATCGGGATCAGTCATATATGTCACCAGAACATCGCCCTTGCGAAAATCCCGGATGTATTTTGAATCGCGTATGATGGATGCTCGGCCCACGCCCACCTTGGCGCCAACCGCCGACCCCACAGCCAAAACCTTGCCGGTGTCGCCAAGTTGGTATTCTTCCAGAACATTTACATCACGTCGCGATTGGACCGTCTCCGGCCGCGCCTGCACAATGAAAATTTCGCCGGAGAAACCGTCCTTGGCCCACTCGATATCCATCGGCCTCGGCCGTTTAGCCAACTTGGAATAGTGATGTTCAATTGTAACCGCCATCCGGGCCAACTCCAGAACTTCCTCATCCGTGATGCAGTAAAGGCCGCGATCTTTGTACGGCACCCAGGCATTCTTGGTGCGTCCCTTCTGGCCGGCATAAATGGTTTTGAGACGTTTGGTCCCCAGCGATTTGGAAACAATGGAGGGAAACCCCTTCTCCAGCGTGGGCTTGTGCACGTAGAATTCGTCCGGATTGACCGCTCCCTGCACGACATTCTCCCCCAGCCCGTAAGCGGCGTTTATCAAAACCACATCGCGGTGACCGGACTCGGTGTCGATGGAGAACATCACGCCCGACGCTCCCCGGTCGGAGCGGACCATCTTCTGCACCGTGATCGACAGACCCACTGAAAGATGATCGAACTTCTGGTCCTCGCGGTACGATATGGCGCGGTTGGTGAAGACCGAGGCAAAACACTGGCGGCAGGCATTCAGAAGCTGCCGGGTGCCGCGGATATTCAGGAACGTATCCTGCTGACCGGCAAACGAGGCGTCGGCCAGGTCCTCGGCAGTGCCTGAGGATCGCACAGCAACATCGATATTATTGCCGTACTCCGCCTCGAGTTTGCGATAATTCTCCAGAATTGCGTCCCGTAGCGGTTTCGGGAAGCGGGCCTGGAGGATCAACTGCCGGATCTGGGCACCCCGGTCCTGAAGGTTGGCAATATCAGAAGTATCGAGCGTGGACAGCAACTCGCGAATGGCATCCTCGATCCCGACTTCGCGCAGCAGATAAAAGTAGGCATCGGCCGTGATAGCATATCCGTTGGGTACTTTGATGCCGTTTTGATTGAGGTTGCCGTAGAGCTCCCCCAGCGAAGCGTTTTTGCCCCCCACCAGCGGTAAGTCGTCAAGAGAGATTCTTGAAAACCAGCGAATGAAGTCGAGGTTATTGCCCCCGGTCTTCTTTTTCTGTGAAGTTGACCGTCCCGTGTCAAAAGTCATCATCCGCCTCCATACTATTTGGATTTTTCATGCAAATCCGCCAAGAACGCAATCGATTATCATATAGCTGTCGTGGTTTTGACGTCCCCTGCAACGCTGGCCCCAGGGATCGTTTCGGAAAAGATAATCGACAATGTCCTGTTTGTCAACATATTACCCGGCAAAGCCAGCGCTGACTGCCAGATTTTATCAGCCGGTCAAGATAATGTCCCTGCTACTCTCTGTTTCTAACCCAAAACGCAAAAGGCCCTTGAGGTTAACTCAAGGGCCTTCAGTCCTAAATCTATGTGAGTCACGTGCTAGTTTGAGCCCCCGACCTCGGAGTCCGTTTTGAGGATTTCGCGCGGCTCGGCGTTCTTGACATATTTGTCGAGCCAGTTATTGGTCTCGTAGAGCATGTGCATCAGCGACTCCCGCGCCCGGTAACCGTGGCTTTCGTTCGGCAGCATCACCAGCTTCACGGTCGCGCCGTGGCCCTTGAGAGCGGCAAAGAACCGTTCGCTCTGAAGCGGATAGGTACCGGAATTGTTGTCAGCCTTGCCGTGAATCAATAGAATCGGTTCATCGATCTTATCAGCATGCATGAACGGCGACATTGTGAAATAGACATCAGGCGCCTCCCACAACGAGCGTTCCTCAGACTGGAATCCGAACGGTGTGAGAGTCCGGTTGTAAGCGCCGCTGCGGGCAATGCCGAGACGGAACAGGTCTGAATGCGCCAGCAGGTTGGCCGTCATGAACGCTCCGTAGGAATGCCCACCGATCGCGATCTTGTTGGGGTCGGCCACGCCACGCCTGACCACTTCGTCCACGGCCGCCTGAGCACTGGAAACGAGTTGTTCGATAAACTTGTCGTTGGGTTCTTCATCCCCTTCGCCGACAATCGGCATAGTCGGGTCATCGAGCACCGCATAACCCATCGTCAACCACAACAGCGGCGAATGCCCACTTGTCCGCAAGAAACGATACGGCGAGTCGGTGACCTGCCCGGCAGCATCGGCGCTCTTGTATTCCTGCGGGTACGCCCACATCAACATCGGAAGCGGTCCATCCTCCGGCGAATAGCCCGGCGGAAGGTACAGCGTACCGGTCAAATCGATGCCATCGGCGCGCTTGTAGCGAATCATTTCCTTGCTGACATCTTTCAACTCGGGAGTGGGGTTTTCAAAGAAAGTGATCTGCTCCATCTTATCGTTGGCCAGGTCCCGAATAAAGTAATTCGGCTGCTGGGACACCGACTCCCGGCGGGTCAGGAGAATCTTCTTGTCCGGGCCCAGCAGGCGCACCGGCTGCTCATAGTAGGGTGCTTCTGAGCGGAAAAGCCGGGTTGTCTGGTGTGTTTTGAGATCATACTCATCGAGAAACGGGCGGTCACCTTCGGGCGAGGCCCCGTCGCCGGCCAAAAACAGCTTCTCCCCTTTCTTGTCAGTGAGCAACACAGTTCGGCCGGCATGTTTGCTCTTATCCGTCAGTGGCTGGCCCGGATCATTGTAGCGATCTTCCCAGGACCGGTCAATCATGAGTTCCGGCTCCGCCGACGGTTTGTCCGGTTTGACCGCCCAGACTTTGATATTCCTGGTCTTCCACCACCCGCCACTGGCGAGAGCCAGATTGCCGGAACCGTACTGGATGCCGTTGAAGCGGACATCCATAGTCAGCAGCGAGACGGGATCCTTGTCAAAAGGTGCGCTCTGTAGGAATATCTCATCGCGCTGGTCGGCCTCCGCCCCGGCATCACCGCCGTCTCTGGCTTCACACCACACGAGTTGGGCATCGGCATCCGCCCGCCACTGAATGGCGCGACGTCCCGTCCGTACCGAACCGTAAGCAATGGGGATCTCTTCCGCCAGCGGCAGGGAGGCTACTTCGTAAATTACCTTTCCCGTCATATCCCACACCTCTGTTTTCAATGGAAAGCGGCGGTAGGGAACCATATAGGAGAACGGATGATGAATCTGATTCACGAGAAGATACTTGCCATCGGGCGAGGGATCAAAACCACTGTACAGAGCGGGCGCGCCGACTTTAGTAATTTTGCCATCAACTGTCACTTTGAGAAGCTGCGAGGACATGTAATATTCGAATAATGACTCATCGTATTCGTTGCACAGCAAATCCTGATAGGTTCGCGCCGGAGCCTTGCGTCCTTCGTTCACCTGAATAATCGGTCCGGACGGCGTCAAAGGCTCGACGGGAGCCGCGCTACGGTGGTCCAAAACCGCCT
>JAUXCD010000101.1 GCA_030619085.1 Candidatus Zixiibacteriota bacterium | reverse complement strand
GTGGAACGATTCGGTACGGTGGACGAAGTCGTCACTTCTCCGGAGACCACTGGCGCTGTCTCATATTACAAGTTTTTGCTGGGGTTGGACAGGCGCAATTTCGACATCCTGGTCGATCTGCACGGCAATATGCGAAGCTGGTTGGCCCGGAAAATCATCAGCGCCGCGCAGAAAGTGGTTTACCCGAAAAGGCGGCGCGAACGCCACCGTCTTGTACGGCAAAAGAATGTGGAAGGGGAGTGGCCGCACACCATCGATGCCTACAACGATACCATTACTCAATTGGATGGCCGGATACATTGCCGCCGTGCGGTGATTCAGACGCGGCCCTCGGTCGAAGCGGATGAAATCAAGCGAGAGACCGGCGAACGTCCTTTGGTAGTCATAGCACCGGGCGCCGCTCATGAGAATAAGCAGTGGCCGGTCGAGCGATTCGCCGAGGTCGCCGGAATGCTAAGTCAGCGGCTCAATGCCCGCATCATCTGGGCTGTTACCAGTGGCGACAAATCGGCCGCTTCCTTTGAATCCAAAATCCCTCCCGAGGACGTAATCGAGCTTGTTGACCACCCGATTGATCGGCTGGTGGATATAATCAGCCGCGCCGACCTGGCTGTCTGCAACGATTCAGGTATCGCGCATCTTTCCTCGGCGGTGGGCACTCCCACCGTGGCCGTATTCGGTCCCACTCACCCGGCGCTGGGATTCTCGCCGAGGGGATTGTTTGACCGGGTGGTCGAAGTAGACGAGTATTGCCGGCCCTGTTCTCTTCACGGAGGCAAACCATGCTTCCGCGAGGAGCGGTTCTGCTTCACGCGCATTACATCGGAAATGGTGTTCGAGCAGGCGGCGGAGATGCTCAGTAACCGGGCGAATTCGCGGGCCGTTTTCATAGACCGTGACGGTACGTTGATTGTTGACAAAAAGTTCCTGTCCGACCCGGATAAAATTGAATTCATCGACGGTTCGCTCGAAGCAGTACGGCTGTTTAAGCGTCTCGGGTTGAAAGTGATCGTGTTGTCGAATCAATCCGGGGTGGCGCGGGGTTACTTTGACATTGACACTGTCGAGCGCATCAATGCGGCCCTGCTGGAGAAACTGGCCAGAGCCGATGCTGAGATCGACGGACTGTACTACTGCCCGCATCTGGCCACGGGAACCGTACCGCAATACACCATGCAATGTCAGTGCCGGAAACCTGCACCGGGTATGGCCGAGGAGGCCGCCCAGCAGTTGCGGCTTGATCTGCGGCGGTCGTTTATGGTTGGCGACAAACTCGATGATTTATATCTGGGCCGGGTGTTTGGCGGGCGGTCATTCCTGGTAAGGACAGGATATGGACGACAGCATGAAAGCCGTCTGCGAGCGCGAAACGAAGGGGATGGTGTCGTTTTTGACAATCTACTGGCTGTGGCGTCGTTTATAGAGGGAAATCTATTCCCGTAGTCAGATGTCCATAGTTCTTGAAAAAGACCGCAATTTGGCTCATATTGTCCGTAGAACAGGTAGGGGATGAATCCAGACCTCGGGGGACAGGGAGAAGGCTGCCACGGCGGCGGTCGTCCGGTTATTTTGTGGAGCCATTCTTTATGATAAAACAGGCGTCATACTGGGAATCTCTGTCGAATCGGAGAGTCGTCTGCACTCTTTGCCCGGCCGAGTGCACCCTCACCGAGGGCAAGGTGGGTATCTGCGGCAGTCGCCGCAACGACGGTGGTCAACTGCTCACCGACAACTATGGCGAGGTGGTCACGATTGCGGTCGACCCGATCGAGAAAAAGCCCCTTTATCATTTCTATCCGTCGTCGGATATTCTCTCCACGGGCGCCAACGGCTGCAATTTTAAATGCCAACATTGCCAGAATTGGACGATCTCCCAGGAGAAGACACGGACGTCTTTCGTACCGCCGGAGCAGTTGGTAGAGATCGCTATGCAACACCGGTCGCTGGGGGTGGCTTTCACCTACACCGAACCGGTGATCTGGTATGAGTACATCGTTGATGCCGCGCTGCTGCTCCGAGAGGCAGGTCTCAAGACGGTTCTGGTGTCGAACGGCTACATAAACCCGGCGCCGCTGGCCGGATTGGTCGGTCTGATTGATGCCGCTAATATCGACCTGAAGAGTATTCGCGGCGACTTCTACCGGAGCATCTGTAAAGGCAAAGTTGAGCCGGTGCTGGAAAACATTGCCGCGCTCGCCAAATTCGGTGTGCATCTGGAGATCACGAATCTGATTATACCCGGCTTAAATGATAGTGACCGTGATATTGAGGACCTGGTTTCGTTTGTGGCCGGCATTTCCGACATGATTCCGTTGCATTTTTCGGCGTACCGCCCCGACTATAAGATGAATATCCCGGCCACGCCGATTGACACGCTCCTTCGTGCTCGGCAGATTGCATCGGAAAAGATGAAGTACGTTTATTTGGGCAATGTCGACACTGAGCAGGATGGGCACACGCGTTGCCCCAAATGCGGCCATTTGCTTATACGCAGAGATTTTTTCCGGGCGAAAATTGTCGGTCTGAAGAACGGTCGCTGTACGGCCTGTGACTTTGCGACCGGGATTATTCATTAGATTGAGTTGACGGCTCTTTGGCCGATAATGTGGACATAGGTCCGGCTCAGAACTGAACCGGGCGGGACGGCATTCTATCGGGAATTCAGATTTTGACGGACCCGGCTGCATTGTCGGTCGGGCAGAGAGAATTTCATGCTGCTGAGAATGACTGCAAAACTGTTGCTGACAATCTTGCTGGCGCTGACCCTGCTGTGGATGGCCGCCTCGGAATCACACGCCCAGATATATTTCGGCAAAAACAAAGTCCAGTACACACGCTTCGACTGGCAGGACATGACGACCGATCATTTCCGCGTCTATTTCTACACTGAGGAAGCCGAATTGGCCCAGACCGCCGCCCGCCTGGCCGAAGATTCTTATCGTGTTCTGGCCGCCAGGTTCCGGAATGAAATAAAGAACAAAGTTCCCCTGATCATATATTCGTCGCCCAGCTATTTCTCTCAGACCAACGTCATCCCGGGAATCCTCCCCGAGTCGGTGGGCGGGTTCACCGAGTTCCTCAAGGGCCGGGTGGTGGTGCCGTTCAACGGTTCGTACGCTGACTTTGCCCACGTAATTCGACACGAAATGGTGCACGTGTTTATGCTCTCTCGCCTTGATGCCGCCACCGAACGCTATAGCCGGATAAAGTTCGCGTTCCCGCCGCTGTGGTTCACCGAGGGGCTCGCGGAATACTGGTCAAAGGATTGGGATACCGAGGCGGATATGATCGTCGGCGACATGATCGTCAACGGCAGACTTTTCACGATTCCCAATCTCCAGGCTATCCGCGGCACCTTCTTCATGTACAAGCTGGGTGAATCGATCCTGCATTTCATCGACTCTACCTATGGCCCCGACAAGATATCACGGCTGTTTGATAACTGGCACAAGTCAAAGCGGTTTGAAGAAATTGTAGAGATCACGCTGGGTGATGACCTCAAGACTATTTCGGACAAATGGGAATACTTCCTCAAGAAGAAGTACTACCCGCAGTTTGACAAGGCCGGACTGCCCGAGATGGAGTCGGAGAAACTGACCAACGACGGCTATTCCATCAACGCGGTGCCGATTCGGTGGGATGACGGTCACGGCGAGAAAGACTGGATCATCTTCAAGGCCAATCGCATGGGCTACTCCGGCATTTACATGAAACCGGCCGTCAAATCGAAGCGAGGCATCAAGACCCTCCTCAAAGGGGAGCGGTCATCGGATTTTGAATCACTTCATCTGACGCGCTCGGATATCGATGCCTCGAGCGACGGTCTCATAGTCTTTGCTTCCAAGTCCAAAGAGAAGGACGTGGTTTACCTGTACGATCTCAACAAACGGTCAGTGACGCGCCGCGTTGAGTTCGAGAACCTGATAATGATAAGCTCGCCGCGTCTGTCGCCGTCGGGTGATCGCGTTGTCTTCTCCGGCGTGGGGAAGGACGGCTACAAAGATATCTACGTGCTTAATTTCGAGACGGGTGACTATCGGAGTATCACCGATGACCATTACTATGACGCCGCCCCGGATTTCTCGTGCGATGGCCGGTCAATCGTCTTTGTTTCCGACCGATGCGAATTTGGTCCACAGGGCGCCACCAACCTGTACCGAATCGATCTGGCCACCGGCGCTCTGACGCAGTTGACGTTCGGCCTGTTCAACGACCGGTCACCGGACTGTACTCCGGCCGGCGTGTTCTTCTCCAGCGACCGCGCCGGATTCTATAACCTGTTTTTGCTGGATCATGACGATAACCTCAAACAGTATTCGAATCTGGTGGCGGGCGCCATTAATCCTCGTTTGTCCCCGGATGGCACCAAGCTGGTGTATGCCGGTTACCAGAACCTTCAGTTTCAAATCTATCAAATGGACCTGGCCGATGATGCCCAGACCGTGAATCAGCCGAAACCGACAGCCCCAGCTGTCTGGGTTCCGGAAAAAATCGAAAGGGAATACAGCAGTTCATCCATCAAGTACGACTCGGACTACTCGTTTGATATCGCCCAGTCAGCTGTCGGTTATGATCCGGTATACGGTTCGATTGGAGGTATCCAGGCTGCCATATCCGATATCCTCGGGAATAGGGCCGTTCACTTCCTGCTGACCAATACGGCCGAGACCAAAGATGAATTGCTGGAATCGTTCAATTTCGGCCTGACCTATATCAACCGCGAGAAGCGGTTGAACTGGGGGGTAGGGGCGTTTCATCTCTATGACGAGTATTTCAACGACTATGATCAGTATTACACCGAGCGTCAGGCGGGCGCGATGCTCCTGATAAGTTACCCAATATCGAAATTCCATCGGGTCGCCCTGACCACGGTTTCACGTTATTCTGACAAGCGGCGCAACTACGGCTTCACGAGGCGCGAGGCATTCCTGACGACACATTATTTGAGCCTTGTGTTCGATAACTCCCTGTGGGACTTCACCGGTCCGCTGGAGGGAAGGCGGTACAATTTCACCGTCGGCGTGACCACCTCGATTGACAATGACCTTGATGTACGGAATTTCAACCGCTTGGCTATCGCCGATATCAGGCACTATTTCCGAATCGCCAAGTATTCCGCCTTCGCCAATCGGATGTTCGCCTATACCTCGGCGGGACTGGAACCTCAGCGGATATACTTCGGCGGAAGCTGGTCGTTCCGCGGTTTTGACCGTCGCCATTTCTTCAATCGCAATGTCTTGTTCGCCTCGAATGAGCTCAGGTTCCCGTTGATCGACAATCTCGTGATCGGCTTTCCAATCGGCCCTCTGGGCTTTCGAGGTATAAGGGGTGCCCTGTTTTATGATACCGGGTCTGCCTGGGATGACGATTTCGACCAGTTCTACGGTTCTTTTGGCGCCGGAATCCGCCTGGCCCTGGGCGGCGTGGTGGTCCTTCGGTTTGACTTCAGCCGAACCACCGATTACGTGAAAATAAGCGACAATACCGATTTTGACTTCTTCTTTGGGTGGAATTTCTGATGATTCGCAAATCGCTCAGCCTGGCTCTCGCGATCCTGTTTCTGGTGCTGTTGGTGACCGGCGGTTGTACCCGACGATATCGGCTGTCGGACGAAGCCCGAGCAATACCTTCAACCTGGCCTCAGCATCGAGGTGAGCCAGCCTCTTTGGGGGCGGCTCAGGAGGGTAATTTTAACGGTAAACTGAGCATTCTATGGGAAGAATCGTCCAATGACAAGCCGGCCGGACCGCTGAGTCTGGCCCACGGCACTCTGGTGTATGCCGGGACCAAGCGCAAGGTCAAATTCTACAACGCGGCTGACGGCAGTTATCAGGGCAAAATCAAGGTCAAGGGCGTATCTCAGACCGGTATGGCCGTAAATGATACACTCGGTCTGGTGGCCCTGGCTCCCCCCAAAAGCAGAGTAATGTGCCTGAATCTTAAAAACGGCAGCGAGGTTTGGAGGTACCCGTTAAGAGATGCCACCGCCGGGTCGATAATAGTAAAAGACCGTCTGATAATGAGTTCTGTCGATGGCCGGGTATCAGCCTGGGTGATCACGACGGGTGAATTGCTATGGGACCTGGTGAGTGAGTCGTCTTTGTCGGCTCCTCCGAGCTATGGTTATGAAAAGATCTTCCAGCCCACAGACCGTGGCGGTCTGCTGGCAATTTCACCCGACGATGGTTCGGTCCTGTACGAGGTTGACGTCGCCGGCCCGATAGTGAGTGCAATAGCGGTTTCAAAATTCCTTTATGGAGCGGATGTGTACGGCAACGCCTTTGCCATTGACCCCAAAGATGGGCACGTAATCTGGAAGCGCAGCCTGAACGGTCAGGTGTGGGGTGCACCGGCCGTGGCCGACGACCGGGTTATTGTCTGTCACACTGGCGGCAAAGTGGCGGCGCTCGACGCCTCTGTTGGTACACCTCTCTGGGAATTCGAAGCGCGCGAAGTTATCACCTCCGCACCGACCATTGCCGGTCGCTATGTTGTCGTCGGCACTATGGCCGGGAAGGTGATCTCATTGGACGCGGCCGACGGACAAGTCGTTGAAACACGGGATCTAAATGAACCCATCGCTATTGCCCCGGTGACCGATGGTGACCGGGTGTATGTGGCGACGCAAAAAGGATCGATCATCTGTTTCGGGGAAAACAATGCACCATTCAAAACACGACGTTAACGAATCAACGCTGAACATCAATCTAAACGAACTGGTTCACGGCTTTGCCCGTGAACTGGCTATGGCCGCCAAGAAGGTCTCCATCTACGGTTCGGGGCACCCGGTGGCCAATCGGTCACTGGCCAAGCCGTTCATGATGGCCGCCCAGATATTCAACGTCAAAAGATATGTGAATATCAACCTGCTCCGGGGCGAATTGTATATCCTCAATATCTGCCTCAAAGACAGCGTATTCACCAAAGAAATCATCCGCTTTATGCAGATACTCGATCTTAGCGCCATTTTGTTCGAGTGTCACCTGAGCATGAACGAATTCACCGCGTTTATGGGGCGGTTCGTTAAGAGAGTCAATGTCTCCGATCACCGCAATCTCCTCAGTGCATATCTTAGAGAGAAGAAGATCGACTCCATTCAGGTTAACTCCGAGTTCGCTCTTGAACTTTTCGAATCTCACCGGCAGTATCGCGGTGAGGTGGACGGCGACTTCTCGGTGCGAGGCATGGCCTTGCAGCAGCTCGGGGATGATCTCGAGACACTGGCGGCGATTGCTTCCTCCGGAGAGCAGGCTCTTGACGCGTACCGGATAGATTTCGATTGCGACGTCATCAGCTACATTCTGCCGGAGAAGATCGCGGCGCTGCCGCCGGAAAGACTGATTTCCAGCCTGAAAGGGTTGTATCATAATATCATCGACTCGAAAGGTGAAACCAGCCGGGACAATTCGGTGGAAATCTATAAATCCGTCTGGCGTCTTCTCGACCACCACACCGACCGCGACAGAATCGTCCAGATGCTGGAGACGGACTCCATGGCATCCGGCGAGAATACCAGTATGCTTCGGGATCTGTGCGGGCCGGCAATGGCTATTAAACAGGATTCGGTGGAGCGCATCGACCAGGTCCTCGACGAACTGCTTACCGAGGGTAACGACGATTACACCGTCGATGCCTTTGCCGACGCTTTCTCCCGGCTGCTCAAGACCGGTCAGCGTGAAAAAGCTGTCCACAAGATTCATCACCTCATCGACCGACTCGCTGACAACAACGTGGCGTTCCGTCAGAAGGCGCTGAACCTTCTCATTAGCAGCATTGAACATTTGAATCTCAGCACCGACCAGATCGTGCTGGAACGCGCCGTCGAGGATGCAGTAGACCGGGTAATCCACAAGGAAGAGACCTACGAGTACTCCGAGTTCATACGGCAGTTGCTGGAGACGTCGCTCATCGGTCAGCGCTATGATCTGCTGGCCAGGCTGACCGGTGCTATGGCCGTGCGTAGGAAAATTGAGCGGGGCGTAACCATATACGACTCGATGGCTATCAAACAGGGTTTTGCCGGCATCAACAGCAAAGAGGTGCTCGATAGCCTCATCGGTGAGCTGATCCATGCCGACTTCCAGAAATCCAGCCGGATACGCGAAGTACTGGTTAATATCGGCAGCGAAGAAGTTGCTCTGGCGTTGACAAATATCATCTCACACCCGGATCGTCACGTGCGTCAGCAATCGCTGAAGATTCTGGGTGAACTCGGCAAGGCTTCCCTGAAAGTGTGTTCCCAAATTCTCATGGACGACGGCATATTTGAACGTGATGCCAGCCGCCATGAATTGCCCGACTGCAAATGGTACGTCATTCGCAATTCCATCTTTGTGCTCGGTCTGTTGAAAGACGTCGAGGGAGTGGCACCACTGCGCCTGCGCATCAATGACAATGATATCCGGGTCCGCCGGGAGATCGTCAGCGCTCTGGAGAAAATCGGCGGCGAAGACGCCTGCGACCTGCTGGTTTTGATGGCCGATGACCCCGTCAAGGAGATCCGCGACCGGGCCGTTATTACGGTCGGCCTGATCGGCACATCCGATATGGTACCGCTACTGATCGATACCGCCCGCCGGTATCCCGCGGTAACCATCCATGCTATCACCGCCCTGGGCAAACTGGGCGGGGAAGAAGCAAGGCAGTTCTTAGTGGGCCTGTTGGATGATGGGGACTCTCTGGCCGATTTTGCCGGAGGCCAGATCTCTAAAGATGACCTGAGACTGGCTATCGTCAAAGCCCTGGGCAGTATCGGCGACGATGGTTCGATTGATAAAATTAAGAAATACAAAGATAATCTCTCGACCACGCAAAAACTATTCTTCAAAAATTCGCCTGTGAACAAGGCGATAACAGACATTCTCTCCAAGCAGTAGCCGCCAGTAATGCCAGATTGGCCGATTTATGTCAATCTGGCTACAACTATACGCCATAATGACACACTAACAATGCCATTATGGCATATCATTATGGCGGCAATCTCCGCGTATTCTGTAAGCCTCGCATTGACAACGCCTTACGAATTCCGGCACGCTATTTGATATAACAATTGGCGTAGCT
>JAUXCD010000049.1 GCA_030619085.1 Candidatus Zixiibacteriota bacterium | reverse complement strand
TACAAGCCAGGACATCTGATATTCCAGGATCCATCCTGCTGCATCGGCGACCGCGGCAATTTCAACGGCAGCCCGAGCGAGTTCGTGGATATTTCCGATCTAACGGCTCTGGTCGAGTATATGTTCGGCGGCGGACCCGTTGCCGAATGCCGGTTCGAAGGTAATATCAACGGCGATCCCGATGAGGTCATCGACATCTCCGACCTGACCTATCTGGTCGAGTACATTTTCGGAGGCGGACCCCACCCGGCGCCTTGCCCGTGAAGCCTTATTCACCAAGCGTGATTACGAGAAGATCCCGGACAGTAACCGGGGTCATTTCCTATTGTCCGGAATTGGTCTGGGGTCTGTCAGATTGGAGGGGCGTTGGAACGGCAGCCGGCTGCCCAATCTACCGGCGGTGTTTTAGGCGATGGCTATTGCCGGCGGTTTCGTCGTTTTCCTTCGTTTCCTGAAGGCGGACTTCCTTATCGTATTTCTCGAACTGCTTTTCTTGGTGCTTGTCGTATATCTTACGTTCTTTGGTAGCCTCAAGCAGCTTCTCGCGCTTGCCTGTCTCCACCTTACGCGCCGCTTTCAATATCTCTTCCTCGGCCACCTGCTGCTTCTTGAGGTTTAGCAGATACCGACCGAACACGAGCATTTCGGCGACGGACAGCGAACCGGTCATGGCCCCGCGCTGCCTCTCGACCGTGGCAGTTTTGTCGTCCCCCAACTTCTCGATACGATCTTGTTGGTTGTGGACGTGCTGCAAAGCCACGGCGTGGTCTTTCTGCTTTTCTTTTTCAATATGCTCTTTTACTTTTAATAGAGCCTGTAGTCGATAACGGAACTTCTTCATGGTCGCTCACCTTCAGCCTTCCATGATCTGAACCAGCCTGGCCAGAGATTCGGCATGGTCGGTTGTTTCAAATATCCCCTGCCGGAAGAAATTATTGATGTCATCTATCTTCTCAATAGCTCGGTCTATCTTTGCGTTCGAACCTTTGACGTAGGCGCCGATGTTGATCAGATCCTCGGCCTCGCGATACACGGAGACCAGCTCCTTGACCTCTCCGGCCAGTCGGACCTCATCTTCGGTAGAGATATCCTTGATAAGTCGGCTGATACAATCGAGAATATCCACGGCCGGGTAGAGATTCATGGCCGCCAGCCGTCTCGACAGGCTGACGTGGCCGTCGAGAATCGAGCGCACGGCGTCGGATATCGGTTCATTGAAGTCGTCACCCTCGACCAGAACGGCGTAAAGCCCCGTGATGGACCCGCGTTGGGTCTGGCCGGCCCGCTCCAGCAGGCGCGGCAACATCGCAAACACCGAGGGCGTATAACCTTTGGTCGTGGGCGGTTCGCCGACAGCAATGCCGACTTCCCGCTGGGCCATGGCGATTCGCGTCAATGAATCCATCAGTAGCAGCACATCTTTCCCCTGCTCTCGAAAATACTCGGCGATGGCAGTTGCTACCATGGCACCTTTGATTCGGATAAGGGGTGGATGATCCGAGGTTACCGCAACGACGATAGAGTTACGCATCCCCTCCGGACCCAGATCTCTCTCAATAAATTCTCGCACCTCCCTGCCGCGCTCGCCGACCAGTGCGATGACGTTGACATCGGCCGATGACCCTCGGGCCATCATCCCCAGCATAATCGATTTGCCTACACCGGAGCCGGCAAATATGCCCATGCGCTGGCCCTTGCCCAGGGGGGCGATTAGATCAACTGCCTTGATACCGGTTCTCAGGGCCTCGGTGATACGGCGACGTGAGAGCGCCGGAATGGGGTCAGCATCGATAGAACGGCTTATTTTCGAGTATACGGGACCTTTGCCGTCGATCGGCTGTCCCAGCCCTCCGAGTACCCGACCAATCAGTTCCTGACCGACCGGAATACGCAGTTGCTCGGACGTGGAGGTGACGATAGCCCCGGGCGTGATTCCGGAGATCGGTCCCAGCGGCATCAGCAACAGTTTGTTATCGCGAAAGCCTACAACCTCCGCTTTAATCCGGGTGCCGTTGTCGTGGTTTTCGATATGGCACAACCGCCCGATTGAGATAGCCGGTCCGACCGACTCAATGACCAGTCCCACCACCTGAGTGACTTTACCGAAATGCTGGATGGTATTGACGGTTCTGATGCGCTCGGAGTAGGTTTCGTATGAGACAAAGCTCACGATGGTTCCTCGTCGATTCTCAGGGTGTCCTCGATAACCTCAAACTGTGATTCCAGTCGCGCATCGACATCGCCGGTCGGCGTTTCGATGAAACAACCGCCATAGCGGACGCGCGGATCCGGTTCGATAGCAATCTCTTTGATACTGGTGGAATCTCCCAGAAATCGGTCGATGCCCTGTTCGATAACCGGGAGATAGTCGGGATTGACTTTGATCTTGAGTTTGGAGCGGTCAATCAAGCCGTCGATGACACCGCTTATAAGGGTCAGGTTTGTTTCCGGGTCGATTCGGACGGCGTCATAAGTGACTTTCCTGCTTATCTGAATAACCAGGTCCAGAACCTTCTGTTTGGCCTCTTCCAGAAGAGCCTCCCGCTGCGAGACGGCGTCGGCGATGGCGCGGTCGAATTTCTCTAGGATTTTCCTGGCCTCGGCCAACCCTTCGTCGAGCCCTTTCTGATGGCCGTCGGTGTACCCTCCGTCGAACGCCCGGTGTTTTTCCTGCAGTAGCGTCTCTTCAATCTTCGATACTTCCTGAATAGGAATAAACATCGCTCCCTTGGCATCGGTGACAAAGCTTACCAGCGGCAGAATCTGAGTGAGTTTGTCGGCCGCCTTCGATTCCTGATCGAGATCGTGTTGTTTTTCGCCTATGAAGACGGTCGCTGTCGGTTTTGCCTGGCGGATCAGTTTAGACAATTATATCCTCTTTCCCACCGCGGCCGGAGATGATAATCTGGCCTTCTTCCTCGAGGCGGCGTACGGCCTCGACTATCCGACCCTGGGCGGCTTCCACGTCCGACAGACGGGTCGGCCCCATAAATTCCATCTCTTCCTGAATCATGCCGCCGACACGCTCGGAAACATTGGCGAATATCTTCTGTTTGACCTCGTCGGAAGCGGCTTTGAGGGCCAGTGACAGGTCTTTGGTCTCGATCTCTTTGAGTAGCCGCTGGATCGAGCGGTCGTCCAGAAGCGTGATATCGTCGAAGACGAACATCATGTTTTTCACTTCGCCGGCCAGATCGGGATCCTCGGCCTCGAGCGACTGGAGAATGTTTTTCTCGGCGGTGCTGTCGATGAGGTTCAGTATTTCGGCGATCGCCTTGGCCCCGCCGGATACCGACATCTGTGCGCTGCCGGACTGCTCAAAGTGGCCTTCGAGAGTCTGCTCGATTTCATTAAGAATCTCGGGCGAGATCTTTTCCATAGTCGCCACCCGTAGCGATACCTCGGCCTGCAACTCCTGGGAGAGTTCGGCCAGCACCGAGGCGGCGTGATGGGCGTTGAGCTGCGTCAGTATCAGGGAAATTGTCTGAGGATGTTCATTTTGGAGAAAACTGGTCAACTGCTTGGAGTCAATGTCTTTGAGCATTGAGAAACCGGTGGTCTTGATGGAGGACTCCAAACGGTGCATGATCTCCTTGGCTTTGCTGGCGCCGACGGCCTTTTCGAGTATCTCTCGCGCGAAGTCGACACCGCCCTGGGAGATATACTGTCGGGCCATGAATATCTGGTGGCACTCTTCGACGACCTTGGTCTCAATGGCCGGAGGAACATCGCGCAGGTTGGCGATCTCGATTGTGATTCTCTCGAGATCGGTCTCGTGCATTCCCTTGAGTACCAGAGCAGACACTTCGGGGCCGAACGCCACCAGCGCAACTGCCGCCTTCTGCAAGGGTGTCATTGATTCGTATTCCATGTCCAGCTTACTCGATCATCATGGTTTTTATGACTTTGGCGATTTCTTCCGGCTCTTTCCTGGCCGTCTCCTGCATCTTGTCAACCAGCTTCGGTTGGCGCTTCTCAGGCATTGCCGGCTCGACCGGTTCCTGCTGTGCTTCCTGGTCCGACGGAGCGTTGACGACAACGGTCCGCGCTACCGGCGGCGGCACCAGTTTGCCCAACACGGCAAACAGCTTGCTGGATTTCTTCTTAGCGTACAATAGAAGTCCGAGAATCAGCAGCACATACAAAATCTTCTTGGCTATATCCATGTAGAACTCGCGGGTATACATCGAATCCAGCAACTGCTGGTCGCCGTCGAGACTCTGGCGGTCGAAGGCAATATTGACCATTTCTATCTGGTCATTGCGCTGCGCGTCAAAGCCAACCGTGTTTCTGACAATAGCCGCCAGACGGTCCAGTTCTTCCTGCGGGCGCGGCTGATAGATCATCTCGATGACGCCGTTTTCGTTCTCTACGGCGGAATAAATGCCATCGACCATGACGGCTACCGACAATCTGTCTATCGTACCCAGGGCATTGACAATATGTTCAACCGACTTGTTCAGTTCATAATTGGTGATAACGGTTTCGGATTTGTTCTCTTCGTTGCTCTCGGCGGTTTCATCGGATCGATCCATTATGGCATTGTTGGAGGAGATTCGTTCTTCACTTCTGATCGACGGCGTATTGGGATCGAAATTCTCGGTGGTTCGCTCGATCTGCTGGAAATTGAGATCGGCCGTCAACCGGATAACCGATTTCCCGACACCAAGAACGTCGTCCATCATCGATTGCGCTTTGTCCTGAAGGTAGGTCTCGACCTGCTTGCGAACGTCCAACTGCGAGGCCGACAGTCCGGCCACCGGGTCACGCTCCTGCCCGGACGAGAGCAGGTTGCCGTTGTAGTCAATGACGGCGATGTGATCGGGGGTCAAACCCTCCACCGACGACGCTACCAGGTGTGTGATACCATTTACCTGACGCCGCGAGAGCGAGCCGCTGCCCTTCAGCTTGAGGACAATCGAAGCCGTGGTTTTTTTGCGGTCCTCTCTGAATAGTCTTTCCTTGGGCATAGCGATATGCACCCGGGCCGCCTGAACTTCGTCAAGCTGCATAATAGTCCGCGTGAGTTCGCCTTCGAGAGCGCGGCGGAAGTTCAGCTTCTGCAGGAAGTCGGTCATACCCAGATTATTCTGGTCAAAGATCGAATATCCCACGGTGCCGGATTGCGGCAGACCTTCCGTGGCCAGCGAAATCCGTGTCTTGTAGACCGATTCCGATGGCACCTCGATAGTCCGACCACCCTGGCTAAGCTGATAAGGGACTTTCTGTTCATTGAGATAAGCAATGACCTCCCCCGCTTCGCTCTCATTGAGATCGGAGTAAAGACGGGAATAGGTCACGCTGTTGAGCCAGCCGACAACAAAGATGAGCCCGACGACGCTTCCTGCGACAACGCCCAGCAGCAACATAGCCTGACTGGCCGTCATCTGCCCCAGGTAATCCATCAGGTTCTTAAAAAACGGTTTTATCCTCTCCATACTATATCCTATATAAGTTGCTTAAAGCGACCATCCATGGCCGTCACAACGAATGATTTTTGCTACATGGGCATGCGCATCAACTCAGTGTAAGCACTCAGCAGCTTGTTTCTGATCTCCAGCAGAAGGTCAGTGGCAATACCGGCCTGTTCAGCTTTGATCATAACCTGGTGCAACTCCACCGGCTCGCCGGCCAACATGGCATCTTTGATTTGTCCGGCATCGGTTTGAATGTCGTTGACCGAGTTAAGCATGTTGGTGAACAGTTCCGTGAATTTGCCCTCTTCCGCTTGCTGCGGCTCAATCCGCACCGTCTTGGCGCCGTCTATGCGCTCGAGAAGACCCGGCACGAGCCGATTCAAATTGCCTACGTTAATTGACACGTTTAAGCCTTTACATCCAGAAGGTTGCCGACCGTGACGGTCTCACCGGCCGCGGCATTGTCTCTGCCGTATCCGGCGCCGAAACGTCCACTTTCTCTGAAGCGGCTGAACAGCAGGTCAAGCGCCTGTTTTTCTTCCGACGACAGGGAATCGGCGTAGCTTCCAGCCGGAGCTTTCACCGCCAGCCTGGACGAAACGGCTTCTGCCTGCGGTGAGATCTGTACCGGTTTCTCCGGCGTGGACTTAACCTGCGTCTCGGCGGGAGCAGCAGGTGCCTGTTCACGCTGCATGAGTTGCTCATACGCCTGGATGCCTATCGGGTTTACCTTCATTGTTGTTTATCCTCTCACAATAAGTTCGTTCATTTATATATCGAGGGCCTGTTTGGCCATCTCTTTGGCTGATGATATCGCCACCGTGTTGGCTTCGTACGCCCGCGAGGCGGCCATCATGTCCACCATCTCCGTGACGATCTCCACGTTCGGCATTTTGACATAACCGCCTTCGTCGGCGTTGGGATGTTGAGGGTCATAGACCAGTTTGAAACTGGCGCGATCCTCGGAGACAACATCTGAATCCACCGACGGAACATCAGAGTTTTCATTGCGCACTGCGGTCCTGCCCGCAATGTGTTTGCTATTGGTATGGAACAGACGGGAATTGGCTTTCCGCATGATCGAATGGAAATTGGAGCGGTCTTTCGCCTCGCTCACCACCACCCGTTGCCGGCGATACGGTCCGCCCTCTTTGGTCTCAGTCGTCTCGGCATTAGCGATATTTTTCGCCACCACATTCATTTTCGAACGCTGGACCGACAAACCCTGCGACGACAACTGTATAGCGCTTAAAATTCCACCCATCGTTTATCCCTTACTTACTCGTTATGGCTTTGCGCAAACTTTCAAAGTTCCTTTGCAGCAACCGCGAACCCACAGCAAACAACAGCTCATTCTGAGCCATATTGGAAATCTCAGTGTCGATATTGACTGAGTTCATTTCGCCGCTTTCAACTTTCGCCTCAATCACTTCCGGCGCTCGGTCCTTGTGCTGTCCCAGCGGTATATGACTCCGATGGGTCGTTTCACCGGCCAGGCGGCTTGTCTCCTGCGTCGCCTTATTGAATTCCTCCTGGAAATCAATGTCACGACTTTTGTAGCCGGGCGTGGAGACATTGGCGATATTACTGCTAACCAGCATATGACGTTTCGCGGACAGATCCAGATACTTTTCCAGCTTGGGAACCTGGGTCTTGACGAAAAGAAAATTGGCTATCTTGTTAGTCATGGCATACGTTTCCTGTAATTTCTCACTTTCAGAGAAAGCAACAGTGATGCCAAAACCACCACGGCACAGCTAATCCCATGTAGAACAATGCGTTGCGATGCGGAGCCACATTCGACGTCAGGTTGTAGAAATAACAAAAAGGAAAGTATTTCCCGCCCAGGCGAGAAGAAACTGCTTAATCGGCGGTGATTGAGTAAAGCTGTGACGTAGGTTCTTTGAGCGACAGTTCCATGGTCAGTACGACGATGTCCACCCGCCGGTTCTGGGCGCGGTTCTCAATACTATTGTTGGGTCGCACCGGCCGGAATTCACCATATCCCAGCGCCGATATCTGGTCAGCCGATATCTTATGATCGCCAATAAAGTACCGCACCACTTCGGTGGCGCGGGCCGCCGAAAGCTCCCAGTTTGACGGAAACAGCGACGTGCGGATCGGCCGGTCATCGGTGTGCCCTTCCACGCGGATATGGTTTGGCATATCTTTTACCTGCTCGGAGACCAAATCGAGCGTTCCCATAGCGCGTGGCTCCAGCACGGCCGAGCCCTCTTTGAACAAGGCTGATTCCACAATATGAATAACCAGGCCGCGCTCGGTGATCTCGGTTTCGAGTTCCTCGTTCTTGCCCAAAGTTTTGAACTTGGCCTCGATTTTCTTCTGCAGCAGTTTGAGGTTGCCCAGTTTCAAAAGACCGTGACCTTTGGTCAGGTTTTCCGACGTGGATTTGACCACCAGATTGTTGCCGCCTTTAAGGATGCCATTGAGCGCCTCAGCCATCTTGCCGAATTTCTTGGCATCGATCCGCGACATCGAATACATGATGATGAAAAAGGCCAAAAGAAGCGTAATCAGGTCGGCGTACGTCAGCAACCAACGATCCAGGTTCTCACCTTCCTGACCCTTTTTCCGTTTGCGGCGCACAGGCTATACCTCCTGCCGACGGTGCCGAGGAGCCTGGAACGAGAGCAGGCGGGTGCGAATATTGCGGGGATTGTCGCCGGACTGCAGAGCGATAACACCTTCCATGATAAGTTCGAGGTGGGCGATCTCTTCCTCATGGCGCAGTCTCAGTTTGTCGGAGATGGGCAGGAAAAACAGGTTTGCCAGACCGACACCCCAAAGGGTGGCAATAAACGCTCCCGCAATCGCGGTCGCCATTTTGCCGGCATCGGAAGTGTTGCCCAAAGTGTGAACTAGACCCAGCACGGTACCGAGAATGCCCATCGTGGGCGAGAATCCGCCGGCCTTCTGAAAGAAGGCGATGCCTTTTTTGTGCCGATCCTCAATATAGACCAGCTCCGTCTCGAGTATCTCACGCAACACGGTGACTTCGGTGCCATCGATAACAAGCTGAATACCCTTTCGGAAAAACGGCGTCGGGATGGTCGGCAGGACCACCTCCAATCCCAGAATACCTTCACGCCGTGCCTTTTCAGCCAATTGCACGAGCAAATCAATGGTTTCCTGGTAGGAATACGACGCTCCCCAGAAAGCCAGTCGAAGGTAGGCCGGAACCTGTCTTAGAGTCTGGACGGAGGTCGTGATAGTTGTGGCCCCAAGAGTACCGCCGATGACGATTAGCATGGGACTGATAAGAAAGACCGAATCGAGTTGCCCACCTTCGAGCACATAGGCGCCGCTGATAGCCGCCAGAGCCGTGACAAGACCAAAGATTGTGGCGATATCCATCTATCCAACCGTTCCCAGAGTAAGTCAACAGTAGCATCTTTCGGGATAAAATCCCGCTATCAGAAAATATATCGGCAGATAGGAATTATTATGAAGCGTTTGGCGAGATATTTTTCAATATAAGGAGTTGACAGCTATAAACTTACAGGTCACCGTCAATTGTCGAGCTCGTACTCTGCCAACTTGTTACGGATAGTCCTGGTAGTGATACCCAGTGCCTCGGCCGCTCGTGTTTTGTTGCCGTTGAATTTTTCCAGCGTTTTGAGAATCAGGTACCGGCTACCCTCTTCCAGTTTCATGGGAATCTGAAGTTTGGGCATTCCTTCACCGATCCGACCGATAGCCAGTTCCGCCGGGAAATCATCCTCGGTTAGTACATCCACCTTCGATGTTACTACCGCCCGCTCGATGAGGTTTTCGAGTTCTCTGACGTTGCCCGGCCAGTGGTATTTCATCAGGAGGTGCAAGGCTCCCTTGTCGATACCCTTCACCTGCTTTTCGTTTTCCTTGTTGTATTTATCGACGAAGTGCCGGGCCAAAAGCGGGATGTCTTCGGCCCGCTCTTCCAACTCCGGCAAATGAAGTGGGATAACGTTCAACCTGAAGAACAGGTCTTCCCTGAATTTGCCGGCGGCGATGTATTCCTTGAGATTGCGATTAGAGGTGGCGATCAACCGCACGTCGACCGAAATCGTGGTGCTGGAGCCGATGCGCTCAAATTCTCTTTCCTGGATAACACGTAGCAGCTTGGACTGCAGGTTGAGCGGCATCTCGGAAATCTCGTCGAGAAAGAGCGTGCCACAGTCGGCCAGTTCAAAGCGGCCGCGATTGGTTTTCTTGGCATCGGTAAAAGCGCCTTTTTCGTAACCGAACAGCTCCGCCTCAACGAGGCTCTCCGGCAGCGCAGCGCAATTGAGCTTGATAAACGGCCCTTCGGCGCGATTGGAAGTGTAATGAATCGCCCGGGCCACCATCTCCTTACCCGTGCCGGAAGCACCGGTGATCATCACCGTAGAGCGCGCGTTGGCTACCGAGCAAATCAGGTCAAAGACGCTTTTCATCACTTTCGACTTGCCGATCATGTTCTGGAAGCGGTCGGCCATGTCACGACGAAGGATCTTGTTCTCGGTTCGCAGGTCGAGCATTTCAGCGACGCGACTGAGAATGTGTTCAAGCGTTTCCGGCATAACCGGTTTCAGCAGAAAATCGTAGGCGCCCAGCTTGATGGCCTTGACAGCGGTCTCCACCGTGCCGTAGGCGGTCATCATGATAATCACCGCATCGGTATCAATCTTCCTGATCTTGCTAATCAACGTGATGCCGTCCATGGCTTTCATCTTCAGATCAGTCAGGACGATATCGTAGGTGCGCCGGTTGAACTCAGTCAGTGCTTCCTCACCGGAATAGACGGCATGGCAGTCATAGCCGGCACGTTCGAGGGTTTCAATCAGGAACTCATTGACAAGTCTATCATCGTCTACAACCAACACACTATACTTCATTCTCAACACTCCATGTTTTCAGTATCAATTCTGGTCGGGATGAGGATATGAAAGGCTGTGCCTTTTTTCGAGCTGCTCTCGGCGAACACTTCGCCGCCGTGCGCTTTTACTATCTTCCATGTTATCGCCAATCCGAGACCGTTACCACCCTGCTTGGTGGTGAAAAACGGCGCAAAAATACTGTCGAGATTCTCCATGCTGATTCCGGAACCGGTGTCAGAAATGATCGTTTCCACCACGGTTTCATCCACACCCAGAAGCAGCCGCTTGGAGTATTTGGCGACCGCCGTCTGGCGCGGCAACTTACGGTAGCGCACGTCGATCTTCCCTGACCCATTGCACACTTCCACCGCGTTGTTCAGGATGTTGCTGAACACCTGCCTGAGAAGCATCCTGTCCAACTCCAACATGATCGGCGATGATGCCTGACGCTCCGAAGGATGAACGGTGAGCTGAATATTCTTGCTACAGTCACTATGCTCCTGACGATACTGCTCGACAATCTTCTTTACATAGTCGCCGTAATCAACCGGTGTCTTGTTGACTTCCTCCAGGCGTGTATAATTCAGCAGCGATGTTATCGTATCGTTGAGGTTGTCAACGCCCCGAATGATCTTTCCTACCAGTTTGCGCTGGGGATCGTCCTTGGCCATTTCCTTCTCCAAAAGCGCGGCAAATCCGGCGATCCCGGAGAGTGGATTCCTGACCTCGTGGGCGATAGTGGCCGCCATTTCTCCCAGCGCCGCGAGAGTGTTCAGCCGTACGATCTCCTGCTCCATCTTTTTGAGCTTGGTCAAGTCCTGAAATACCTCGACCGCCCCGCATGCCCGGCTCTGTTCATCTTTGAGAATAGCGGTTGAGACCGACAATTGCAGCAAGGTACCATCGTTCAGTTCCACCTTCTTCTCGACCGAGTCGGACCGTCGGCCCGTCTCTGCCGCCCGCAAGGCGTTAGCATAGACGGGATTACCCAGCGGGATCGTTTCCCTGTACATTTTGCCCAGGGGATCTCGCAGCGGGATGCCGAGGATCATTGAAGCAGCCGGATTGAAATGGGTGATGCGGCCGTTCTGATCGACGGCGATTACTCCGACCGAAATGGAATTGAGAATGCTGTTAAGAAACTCGGTAGCGACCAGATTGCGCTCGGAAAGCCGGACCAGCTTCTTGTTGGCCTGCACCAACTCGTCATTGTTGGCTGTGAACTCATCCTTGAGCTCTATGTATTTCCGCTGCAGGGAATTGATAATGCGATTAAACGACTCGTATGAATCAGTAAATTTTGAGATTTCTTCGGCGTCTGCGTTCCGTATCGAGGCGACTTCCCTGTTTTCGTCCATGAAACACTCCAAACATCAGTTTTGAGGATAATAGGCCCGCTCCGGGAGGGTTTCAACAAAAACTTTGGGTCAGGTTGTTGGGGTAAATACTTGCTCAGGTCCCGGCTTGGTCGCCGCTGTTTTGCTCCGGAAGGGTCTGTTTCGACGCCATCCGAAACAATCCGGCCACATCGACGACCAGACGTATGCCGCCGTCGCTCAGGACGGTGGCTCCTGCTATCCCTTCCCGTCTGCCGAGCCAGTCGCCGAGTGGTCTGATAACCGCTTCTTCGTCACCAAGACACCGATCCACCGCCACTCCGAGTTTCTTCTCGGCCAGCGCCAGCAGCACGATATATGTCCTGTTGCTAATCGAGTCACCGATGGTATCCTTCAACAACATCCGAGACAGATCATAGACTGGTATAGTTTCCGCACCGTCGCGGATCCCCGGCTGACCATTGATCTCAACCAAACGCGGGTCCGAGATGCGAATCGCCTCGCAGACCGCCGTTAGCGGCAACAGGAAACCGTCATCATCGGCCTCAACCAGCAGACCATGCATCACCGCCTGAGTAAGGGGTAGTTTGATAGTGAATGCCGTGCCACGGCCAGGTTGTGAGTCCAGCTCAATAGTACCTTTCAGTCTCTCAATCATCGCTCTAACAACGTCCATGCCTACGCCCCTTCCTGAAAGATTAGTAACCTCAGGGACGGTGGAAAAACCGGGCTTGAAGATGAAATTGAAAAGTTCCTGCTCAGGCATCTGCAGAAGTTGCTCGGAGGTGATCAGCCCTCGCTCAAGTGCCTCCCTGCGGATACTGTCGACATCGAATCCCCGGCCATCGTCGGCAATCCTGATAATGATCTTCGACCCTTTACGCTCCGCAGACAGACTGATTTGACCGGTGGCCGGTTTTCCCAGGACAATTCGGTCGGCCGGCTGCTCTATGCCGTGATCACAGCAATTGCGGATGATGTGCACCAGCGGATTGCTGATTTCATCGATCACGGACTTGTCCAGTTCGGTCTCTTCCCCGGTAATATCCAGCCTGATCTGCTTGCCTGTCTTGCGCGCGACGTCCCTGACCAGCCTGAGGTAGCGGCGGAACATGGCCCCGATAGGCTGCATACGGATTTTCATCAGCGCCGCCTGAAGGTCGGTGACGGTTCGGTCGATGGTGTCGGAACAATGTTTCACGCGGTCGAGGCTATAGGTATCACGCTGTTTAGTCAGTTTACCAATGAGTTGAACCAGGCCGTTGCGCTGCAGTATCAACTCACCGGCCAAATCGATGAGGTCGTCGAGCCGGCCCACATCCAGTCTAATGGTGGGGTCCGAAGCAAACAGACTTTCTGCCTCAAGAAGGCCGCCCGGTTCGGGCGCAATCTCTGTCCGTTTCTCGGGCATATTGGATTCGGTTACCAGTGGTTCGTCAGGCTCCGGAGTCGAAGGTTTGTCGCGTTCACGGCGGGCGGCATCCAGGTATGATTGCAGAGAATCAACTGCCTTGAGAACGGCGTCGATGATCTCTGTCGAAACCGGCTGCTTTCCTTTGCGGATCGGGCTGAGCAGGTCTTCGGTTTCATGACAGACGGTCGTGATCTGCTCGAAATCAAGAAAGCTGGAATTGCCTTTAATGGTGTGAACCGCCCTGAAGATTCGGTTTAGAAGTTCATCATTGTGCGGCGAGTTTTCCAGTTCAACGAAATCCGCATTTAGTCCGGTGATCAGCTCGGTCGACTCCGCAATGAAGTCATCAATGATTTCCTGCATTTCGGCAGCCTCGGAATCGGCCTCCGGGGTCGAGCGGTCTTCCTCGGTTAGTTGATCTCGCTTTCGAAAAATGCTGTCGGCATCGCGCTGTTTGTCACTTTTTTCTCCCTGGTCAGCGTAGGGATCATAGGAGCGGTCTTTTCTCGGCGTGTTCAGAACCTCAAGTTCGCCGGCGACCTCCGGCACGAACGAGACTATAAGATTCAGTTTTTCCTCAATGTCCTCAAGCATCGCGGCCGCGTGATTCATCTGCTGAGTGGCAATATCCTGGAACTGCAGCATATCCATGATGGCGTAGACAGCGTCGTTGTTGGCCTCGGTCTTCTCAATGAGAAGTTCTACCCGTTTCCCCAAAGACGGGATAACACCGTCGGTCGAATCCTGCGCAAGCTGCTTGAGTCCCTCGATAATCTCACGTCCGCGGCCGGTGATGGTCTCGATACTATCGAGCATCTTCTGGGTAGCGGCCTCAGTCTGGGAGCTGATTTTGTCCAATTGGGAGGTTATCCGGGCGGTTTGCAGATGCGGATGGCTCGAATTGGGCGAAGGAACTTGAAGGATTTCCAGCGTGGAGGTAACCGAGTCGGCCAACTCGACGATGTTGTCCTCGACTGTTTTGGGGGAATGCGCCTTCTCGGTCATCAGATCGGTCTCCGGTAAATACAACCGGATCAGTCGCCCAGCACTTCCTGTATCTTTGCCCTGAGCGTTTCCGGACTAAACGGTTTCACGATGTAGTTATTGACGCCGGCCTTGAGAGCTTTCACGATATCTTCCCGGACGGACCGAGTGGTAATCATGAGTATCGGTAGCTGCTTGAATTCGTCGGAGCTCCGGAGAGCTTTGACCAGTGTGAGTCCGTCCATTTGAGGCATGTTCCAGTCGGTGATTACCAGATTGATGCGATCCGTATTGAGTTTTTCAAGAGCATCGCGGCCGTCGCTGGCCTCGATAACGTCGGTGTAGCCGGCTCTCTTTAGAGTATTGACAATTATCCGTCGCATGGTCGGGCTGTCATCGACCGCGAGTATTTTCGTGTCCGTCATGGTAGCTCCCCGTTAGCTCTCTTCGTTGTCTGACTATGTTCCTGTTCCCCCATGACTTCTCTATCCTTGAAGAAACCGGATCGGTTGGGCCGATTCCCGGTTAGTGATACCCCGCTTTTGGTTATAACCTATATGGTGCCGACGGATCAGTTCGGCCGATCTGGTCCGGTGTTCGGCGCCGGTTATTCCGAATCGCTCTCCCCCTCTTTTATCTGAGCTTCAATCACTTTGTACAGGCGGTTGATATTGAACGGCTTGACAATGTAGTCGGCGACTTTGCTGCGCAAGGCCTCGACGGCGGAGTCAACCGACGGGTACCCGGTCATCACCACCACCGGAATTTCCGGGTGTGAT
>JAUXCD010000002.1 GCA_030619085.1 Candidatus Zixiibacteriota bacterium | reverse complement strand
TCCGGGACCGGCCTTACGATAAATCTATCTATAACTGTCGTTACTCAGCAGATGCTTGCTCGGCAGGCACTTTCTCAGCAGGTGCTTGCTCGGTGGGTGCCTTTGGAACCCGGATTCTCTGCGTGGTATCGCCGTCGGTCTCGGCATGGGTGAACTGCTTGTCGGGCGTGCCGGGCCTTACAAAAGTATCCCAGTAAAACGTGCGCTCGGCGTCCCGGGCATCGACAAACTCCATGGCCGCTTCAAGATAGGCCAGTCCGGTGGGGTCGTTATCGGCCGTCATTCGGGCCTCGGTAAGCCCTTTAATAGCTTTGCTCAATCGCGACAGATGCTGGTGCCACTGCCGGCGCAGGTTCAAGTCGATGATCCTGTCTAAGACTAAATTGCCTCTCAAAACGACCTCCTGAATTATCTCATACATTATAGACATCGGCGGGGAGGCCGTCAAAAATGAGAAAAATCAGCACCCGGCAGTATTTTTGACCTTAAGTCGAGGCACTTATTTCGGGCCTTGCACCACCACCAATTTGAGGCCGCCGCCATCCTCAACGCTGATTTCCAGATAGTCTGCTTTTTTGGTGACGGGATACTCCCAGGTCTGGGACTCGCCGTTTTTAAGGGCAAACTCAACCTCTTCCACTGTCTGCTTGTCCTTGGGGTCATCGGCCCAGTAATTCGCGAAAACTTTGAAATTGCCTTTGGACTCGGTGGCTTCCTGGCTGTCGGAAGTGATGGTAATTTTCACGTCACGGTCGACCAGAAAGGCGATACCGCGCCCCTTACCAGAGACGAAATACTCGGTGGTTTTGGTCTCGTCGAATGACGAGTACTCATTGATGACCGTGACCATAACCCGCCCGGAGTCAACTTCGACCAGGATTTCATCGGCCTTATTCTGCAAGCCGAAAAACGGTTCTTGCTTTTCGCCCTTGTAGGTCAGCCGGACTGTCTCCGGGGGGGCCATGGCCGATTTGCCTCCGGTATAGGCGGTGACCGTAGCCAGGGCAACAGTCTTGGTCAGGTTTTCCACCTTAACGCGGTCGGAATTTGACGGATCCATCGCAACGCGCAATTTTCCCCCGGCCTCCACACGTCGCATCACCGGAGCGGTGGCCGTTGCTTCGCCGGTGATAGCCGACTTGGTCGTCTCGATTTCATCGGGGGTTTTCTCACGCGTGTAACCGTCCGGGACCTCAAACAGAGAAACATCCTGGGGGCCGACTTTGACATTGGTGAGTGTCATCGTCCCGTCCCCTTCGGGATAATGTACCAGCGCTTTGACGAAATGGTTCAACTCGGGCGATATCCACATTTCCATGACAGTGTCCGGCTGACCTTCGAAATTGTAAACGAACTTGTCGCATTCGTAGCCCTCGACCGTTTCCTTGCCGGCGGGACTTTCCACCATCTGCCGCCGCATGTACTCCCAGCCTTTGATCGGGTTGGCAAAAGCCCCGGCCGGGCCGTCGATTGCCTTATAGATTTTCTCTTCCGGGTTCATGGCCAGGGTGGTATCGCCGGGTATCTCGATGGCCAGCATCTTGTTGTCACCTTCGAGCTTCTCCACCCGGTAGTAATCCCCCATGACGTAGAGCTTGATAGTAATACTCTCCGTGGGTTGCTCGATAACCAGATCGGCCGAGAATCCCTCGCCTGTCGCCTTGCTGCATCCGATGGCTATCACCATGACAGACAGGACGACGGTCGCCAGCAGGATTAATGTGTTTTTTCGCATAGACTTTTCCCTCGTTATATGGATTCAGTTATCTGCTGTGGTGTGTTCTCTGCACCGGTCAATATGGTGTTGATACTTTCTATGACGATACCGGAGAAAACAGCCTAAGTCAACCATATTGTCAGCGAGGCCTCGGCCAGGAATTGGCTGAAAAAATTCGATGTTTCCTTTACTCTGGCGCGGGGAGTCGTTTTGACTATCTTAGGGAGGCGTTTGAGTAATCACCACGAAAGGTGCCTCGAGAGCATGGATAGCAAGTATGATGTCGTCATCATAGGTGCCGGGCCGGGCGGTCTGGTAGCCGCTTCGGAACTGGCCGGAAAGGGCGTGGGGGTAGTTGTATTCGAGCGCGGCGAGGAAATCGGCCCCAAAGTATGTGGCGGGGCCCTGCCATTGCAGATAAGCGAGTTCGATATTCCGGCGGATATCACCGACAGAGAGTTCTCCAGTATAACCGTCCATACGGCCGGGCGAAGCTATCAGCTTTCGCTGCCTGCGCCGTTTCTGTACACGGCCGATCGCGGCCGATTCGGACAGTATCTGTTCCAAAGAGCCACGGCAAACGGCGCCGAGGTTCATACCGAAAGTCGTATCAGCGAAATCACGCCGAACTACGTGGTGGTCAACGGGCGAAAGGTTGGTTATCGCTACCTGGTCGGGGCCGATGGTTCCCATTCGGTGACCCGGAAATATCTTGGATTACCGGTTCGGAAATTGGGCAGCACACTTCAGTACGTTGTGCCCCGTGAGCACGGGTCGTTCGAGTTGTTTTTCGATGCCCGGAAATTCGGCTCAGGTATTGCCTGGATTGTGCCTCACAACGGCCGCACGATTATCGGTCTGGGGGGGGACCTGCGCGAAGCACGGGGAAAGAGCCTCCGGGAAATCTGCCGTCGCTGGTGCCGTCAGCAGGGTATCGATCTGACCGGTGCCCGAGAAGAATCCTGGCCGATTAACTATGATTATCGCGGCTGGCATTTCGGCAATGTCTTTCTGGTCGGCGACGCCGGCGGGTTTGCGTCGGGTTTGACCGGCGAGGGAATTTACGCCGCTATGGTTTCGGGCCGGGAGGCCGCCCGGAGAATAATCGATCCGGCCCATGATTCGGTCGATATCAATCGAGTGTTGAGGAAAAAGCGGAGCCATGAAAGACTGGTATCGATCATGCAGGCCAATCTGCCGACCCTGGGGATTTACTACCGAATCCTACTGCATCTCACCCGGTACGATTGGTTGACGAAGAAATATGTAGACTATTTCTTTTAGGAAATTCCAGAGTCACGTTGTTGCCTTTCCATGAAGAGAATTAAGTATTTTGAGGGAGTTTATGGTTCAATAATCGGCGCTTTTCGGTATTTTCTATGTTGACTGGTATTGATCGATGTGTTATCGTTGCTACGAGGATATCAGTGCTGTAACTTACTATGAATTATTGTACTTCGATCTGCACTGAATATTAAGTTCTCATATTTCACTGTCGTTCATACAGTAGTGTAGATGGTTACACAAGTAATCGCAGAACGAAATCGAGCTTATATACTTGATGGGGAGTTTTCATGGACCTCGATTTACAGGGAAGCATTGAACGCTTCACTTTACCCGAAATTTTCCAGCTGATCGCATCCAGTCGCAAATCCGGCACCCTGGGTATCCAGCGAGATGATTCCATTGTTATGATTTACTTCAAGGAGGGACAGATCATCTATGGCTATGGCCCCCGCCAGACTTTTCACCTGGGGCAGTTGCTGAAGGAAAAGGGAGTTATTACCACCGATCAGTTGGAGGAAGCGGTAACGATTCAGGCCCGGTCGGAAAACACCAAACGGCTTGGTGAGATTCTCATGTCACGCCGTTACATTGATCGTTCCGACCTGGAGAACGTGGTGACCCGGCAGGTGGAAGACCTGCTTTATTCACTGCTTTCGTGGCAGTCGGGATCATTTAAGTTTTACGAGAACCAGTTCCCTACGGAAGAAGAGATCACGGTCAGTATCTCAGTGGAGAACGTCATCCTGGAAGGACTCAGGCGGCTCGACGAGATGAACATGGTCAAGGACACGCTTGGGGATCTGAATGCGGTTTACACGATTTCCGCCTCACAGGGCGGGCGCACCCGCGACGTGAGCCTTCGTGCCGACGAATGGAACCTCATGGCGCTGGCGGACGGTCACCGGACGCTGGAGGAAGTGAGCCGAGTGAGCCATCTGGATAGCAACACCGCGCTGGTGAAGCTGGCCCAGTTGAAGCTGGCCGGTTTGATTACGAAGACAGAACCGAAAAAAGACGAGTCATCGGCCGACCTCGAGAAAACGATCAACCGTCTGGCCGGACTGTTCGAGGATTATCTGACCGCGAAGACTCGTCCGTCCGAGCCGTCGCGCCGCATTACTCAGACCTATGTGGAGAATACGGATTGAGCAAGTACTACGCGTTTAAGTCGCTGGAAGGCCTGCTCGAGGTGTTTCTGGACAAAGTAGTCCAGTTAAAAGCCGAGCGGTTGCAGATTCTCGAAGGTGTCAATCGCCTCGATGATATTGCCCGGCTGTCTGGTGAGGGCGGCGATGTTACCGATGAGATCGGCGAATGGTTTGCCGCACACAATCAGTGGCTAAACGAGGATGTTCTTAAAGTTGGCGATGCCGGGCGAATCGACAGAATTCTGACCGAGATCAAAAATGGCCTCACGGTATCTTCGGGTGATTCGGCGGCCAGCCGTAAGATTGAGTCGGAGATTAACCGCTGGTCTGAGTTGGCCGGCGCGGGCGACGGCCGGTTGACGCTTCGGCGCGAACCGGAGCAGAAAATAGACACCGAAATTGACTCTATGGTCATGTTTGACAACGCCTTAGAGGGAGCCCGGGACCTTTACCACGACCTTCAGGGCGGTAAACAGCACGTTTTGTCGGTGCTTGATGACGCCTTGAGAAGGGCGGTCCTTCAGAAAAATAAACAGGCCTTGATTTTGTCTGCCTTTATGATATATTATCTCAAACATAACGGCTACCTGATGGAACCGTTTATCAAGAGGCTAAAAGAGGCCGAGCGAATTCAAAAAGAGGATTTGACGATTGCTTAACCAATCGGAAAAGGCTTACTGTCAGGCTCTTTTGGCCCTGAAGAACAAAGACTACCAGGCGGCAACCGAATTCTTTGACCGGGCGGCGCCCTATTTCAAGGAGAATAAGGAATTCAACCTTCTCCGGGAAACAAACCGCCTGCTGATAGCGGTTAAAGAGAAGTTAGCCACAGCCGATCACGAAGAGATAGAACTAGAGGAGACGATTCCATATGGCCAAGAAACAGAGCTTCGCTGACAAATCGTCAAAAAAAGCCCACAGCATGATTTGTCCTGTCTGTGAAGAAGCGATTCAGTATGTGAAGTATGTCAAATCGATCAAAACTGAGGCTGGTGCCTGGAAGTTTCGCACTACGAACGTCGGCGTTTGCAAGTGCAACCAGGCCGAGGTATACGGTTAACACCTGCCCTGATTTTGGACCTGAAAACTCTCCCTGCTTGCAGGCGAGAGTTTTTTTGTGCCTGTTATCCCGGATGCTTTCCGCCGGTCATAGTGCTGGCCCAGTTACCGCTGTCTGAGAACCGACATAGCAGGATGTGCCCGTCGCACACAATCAGAGCCCTGCCAATGACATGGATTATCGACATCGGCTAAGCACTCCCGATTAAATGGTAATCACGTTGTCGGCGTTCATCAGCAGAGAGGTTATCTCCTGCATGTCGCTGATCCGTCCGACCCGTATCTTATCCCTGATATCGTAGTAATCACAGCAGGTTCCGCAGACGACCAGATCCACCCCGGCCTTGAATAAGCCCTCGAGGGCGTCGAGAACCAAAGAGCCCTCGACCAGCAGGTTAACGCCGGAGTTGTAAAACATGACTGTCTGGGGTTTGGTTTGTTGATTCCAGAGTTTACGGAGAAATCCACCTATAAGCTGCTTACCGAGTTCTTCACTACCCTCGCCCATAGCTTCGCTGTTTATTACGACAACTTTCTTCATGAAAAATCCAAGCCTCCTGTGTGCTTTGTTCGTGCGGTCCTGCGCACGAGGTATTGCTCGCGACTACCGGCCTTGGCAGGTTTTGCACCACCCGGCGGATTTCTGAAGATACATCGTCTGGCGGAATAATAAAGCACAAATATATTGGTTTTGCCGCGTCGACAACTTGCTCAATATGGATAGAAAAATCTTGTTACTACACACAACTTATCGTATTTTGCGAATCGCAATGGACGAGTGGGCTTTAGGAATTGAGCTTGCTCGAAATCGTCCGGATACGGACTTAGCTTTAAGTGAACGGTCTCACGCGCGGCATAGCGATGGGTTCTCCGGTAAAAAGCGCCGCTCTGAGATCGTCTGGGACCTTAAGGTGGCGATACAACTTGATAGACAAAAACGCCTGGGGCTGATTCTCTACCTGGTGTCACTACATTCCCTGGTCGTGGGACTGGGGCTGATCCTCCTGCCTTTATCACTGATGCCTTACTTTGGCTATCAGGTCATGGCTGAAAAGTTCTTCCCGGTTCAGGGGGGAGTCTTCCACATTGTCATGAGCATCGCCTACGCTATGGCCGGTTACTGGAAACTGCGACAGGAAGGACTGATCGTTCTGTCTATCATTGCCAAGTTCATGGCCACCGTGTTTTTGATCGTGTACGGTGTGTTTGTTCAGCCGATCTGGATGGTCTGGGTTTCGGCGCTGGGTGATGTAGTCATGGGCGGCGTTATCTTCTGGGCTTGGCGCGACTGTCGCCGGCAGAGTGGACAGGCGGGTAGTTAAACTGCAAAGGCCGGATGTCGGACGGTATCACAGGTGCTCAAATAGATACTGATTCGAGGTGGAAACAGTCGGCGAAGGAAGGACTGGCGGAAGTCGACCGTGGTGAACAAAATACCATCGATCGTAATAACCGGGGCTTCCGGGTTTGTCGGGCGGGCTTTGCTCGACGATCTCAAGGATGAGTATCGCATCTTTGCCATGGCCCGGCGCTCACAGTATGAGTGTAATGCTCCGGTCCATTCCAATATTGCCTGGATAAGGGCCGACATCTCCGATTACCAGAGTATTTCACGGGCTTTCCGGGAGGTTGAGACAGCCGGAGGCGCCGATTATCTTTTTCATCTGGCGGCTTACTATGACTTCACCGGGCAGGACCGGCCCGAGTACCGTGACACCAACGTGGAAGGAACCCGATATATTCTGGAACTGGCCGAGAAGTTACATCTGAAATTGTTCGTATTCGTCAGTTCCGTGGCGGCCTGCTCCTTTCCGAAACGCGGGGAAGTGGTTGACGAGTCGTCACAGCCGGACGGGGACGAGCCGTACAGTTGGAGCAAGCGCGAGGGTGAGGCGTTGGTGAGACAACACTCGGACCGACTCCCTGGCTGCATTGTCCGCATGGGGGCGATTTTCAGTGACTGGTGTGAATATCCGCCCCTGTATATGTTTCTCAACACCTGGCTGGGGCATTCCTGGGAGGCCTCTATTCTGGCCGGAAAAGGCGAGTCGGCCATTCCGTATATCCACATCAGGGACATTGTCAGCTTCTTCAGCACGTTGCTGCGCAAGCACGACCGCATCCGGCCGGGACAGATTCTGGTTGCCTGCAGTAAAGGATGCACCGACCATGAGATGCTTTTCACCCTTGCCACCCGGTATTTCTATGGTACGGCCAGGAGGGCTATTCATATGCCGCGCTTTTTGTGCGGAATCGGATTGTGGCTGAAATACATCTGGGGCAAAATCCTTAACAATGTACCGTTCGAGCGGCCGTGGATGCGCTATTATATCGACCGGCAGTTGAATGTTGATAATTCCAATACTTGCGCGCTGCTGGGATGGGACACGCAGCCTCGTCACGTAATCGAGCGACGGGTCGCCTTCATGGTGGACCGCATCAAGAGCGAACCGTTTGAATGGCTCTGCCGCAACCTGACCGTTCTTAGAAAGGGCACGGCCCGGCCGGACCTCTGCATCTATACGGCCCTGTCCAATATCGAAAGCGAGATTATCAACTCGCTGGTGGATACGGTCTGCTCGCCGGAGGCGGCAACCATCTACCCGAATTTCCAGAAGCAGCCCAGGGACGAGCTGGTCTGGTTTGTGAAGCTGCTGTATCGTCTGCTGTTGACCTCGGTGCACGCCAGTAATCGTATGATGCTTTTGCACTATTTTGAAATATCCGGCACGGGTCGATTCCAGGCCGGGTTCACGGGCAACGAAATCACCGCCATTCTGACGGCGTTGCAGGAGATAATACTGGAGCAACTCGGCCGGGTAGAGGACCTCAAATCTCTCAAGCGCGAGTTTTATGATTTCGTGAGCATGCCTCTGGAATTGGGCAAGGACGAGGTCGCGCACCAGTATCAGCTCTTCAAAGTGCACGGCGCGGCCAAACCGAGTGCGGACACCCTTGAGACTAAGGTCAGAAGACTTAGACAGGATGAACCACGCAGCAGCCGTGAACAGCTGGAGGAAACAATCTGGACCTGCCTGGTGCACCGCAAGTGATGTGATTCACTCGGCAGGCCAAAGTCGGAATAAGCTATGAGACTCAGCTTCCGTACCACTCAACTTATCGTTTACACTATTGTGGTCGCCCTGACCGGGGCGCTTACCATTTACGCCGGCTTCTCTTTTATCTCCGAGACGGTCGTCAAAGAGGCCAAGCTGCGCGTACAGATGGATCTCAACTCGGCCTGGTCGGCTTATCATGAACAAGAAATGGAGGTGCAGGTGGCCGTGTGCGGAGCTTCGCAACACGAGAACCTTCGAAAGGTGGTAGTACGGGGGGCCGACGTTGGGCGGGTGGCAAATTGGTTGGAAAACCTGCGTGCCAGGAAGGGGCTGGATTTTCTGATTTTGATCGACAGTAACGGCATCGCGCTGACCGGGCCGCGGACCCTGGTCGGGCGGGCTGTGGGTGAGGATCCCGTCGTCACGAAGGCCCTGGAGGGCGAGACCAACACCGGCACGGTACTGGTCTCGCACGAGGAACTCATGCTGGAGTCCAAAGAACTGGCGCAGCGGGCGTATATTGCCCTGGTAAGAACGGAGCGGGCACGACCGACCGACCGTCACGTGGAGAAGCGGGGAATGGTGATCAAGGCGGCCGTGCCGGTCATTGGTGAGGATGACGCCGTTTTGGGATGTCTCTACGGCGGTATTCTTTTGAATCGAAGTTACAATCTGGTGGACGGGATTCGCAACGGGGTGTTCGGTGACGAAGTATATGAGGGCAAGCCACTTGGAACGGTCACCATCTTTCTCTGGGACGTGCGCATCGCTACCAACGTTATCGAGGTGGACACTACACGGGCCATCGGCACCCGGGTATCCGATGAGGTTTACGAGAAAGTTCTTGAACGGGGTGAGCGCTTTGGCGACCGGGCTTTTGTGGTCAATGACTGGTATCTTTCGGCTTATGATCCCATTCTGAATCCCAGCGGTGATATCATCGGGATACTCTATGTTGGCCTGCTTGAGAAGAAGTACCTTGATTTTAAATCGAGCTTGGCCATGGACTTTCTCTGGGTCAGTTTTCTGGCCCTGCTTTGTGCCTTTTGTTTGGCTTTCATACTTTCCGGCAACCTGCGTCGCCCGATCCTCAGGCTGGTCCGGGTCACGCGTGAACTGTCGGCGGGTAAACTTGATGCCCGGGTGAGCAGTACCGGGGGTATCCGGGAAATGGAAGAGTTGGCCAATTCCTTCAACTCGATGGCGAGTTCGCTGGAAACCCATTCGCGCGAACTGGAAAAGACCTCGCAGGCGCTGAAGCAGGCCTACACGGAATCGGATGAGAAGAACCGGGCTTATCTTGAGATGCTGGGCTTTGTCACCCATGAATTGAAATCACCGTTGGCCTCGATAGTGTTTGCTATCGGGTCGTTGCGTGAGGGGATGCTGGGGCCGCTCACGGAGACCCAGCAGTCAACACTCAAAGCAGCCGCCAGCAGCGCCGACTACCTTAATTCCACTATTGCCAACTATCTCAGTCTGAGCCGCATTGAAGATGGTGAGCTGAAGCTGAAACTGTCGCGCGTGATGTTATTCGATGCTATAATCAACCCGGTTATTAACCGTCTCTCCGAAGTAGCAGCGGACCATAAGATGCGCATCAGTTGCAACGTTCCAGCCGACGTCGAGGTGAATGTCGATCACGACCTGATGACATCGGTTTTCCAAAACCTATTGTCCAACGCGATAAAATACGGCTCCGAAGGCGGGGAGATAGTGATCGGATACAGCGGGCAGCTCAATGGTATACACAAGATCAACGTTTTCAACGAAGGAGCGGGGTTCGAACCGGAAATCACCGACAACCTCTTCACCAAGTTCTCGCGCTTCCACGCCGAAAGTTATGATACCAAGTCCGGAACCGGGTTGGGGCTGTTTGTGACGAAGAAAATTATCGAAAAACACGGCGGTCAGATCTGGGCCGAGACCGAGCCCGGCAAATGGGCCAATTTCATCTTCACCCTGCCGAAATAAACCACTATCGTCGGCTGAATAATCAAGTGCTTGAGTTTATGTGATGAGGACGAGGGAAAAGGCTACGAAGTCGGGTCGGCTTTTTCTCCGGTGGCCAGAAGCTTCTCAATAATGGTCAGCAGTTCTCCTGGCCGCACCGGTTTTTCCATAAAAGCATCCACCGGCAGCAGCGCCGTGCCGACACGTTCGGAAAAATCGAGATTTGTCTTGGAGGTTACGCTGGTGAGCATGAGAATAGGTATTTTTGAGAAAGCGCTGTACTCGCTGTCTTCACCGCCGGTGCGAAGTTCATTGACCACCCGGAAACCGGCCACAAAGTCTTCCATGATGACATCGAGGATAATCAAGTCGGGGTGGGTCTGCTTGATTTTTTCCAGACCCTCCGTCGCTGAGTGGGCTTCCGCGAAATCATAACCTTTGGTTTCAAACACCGTGCGAAAGACGTTGACCAGGTTAATGTCATCGTCGATCATCAGGATTTTCTTGCGCTCACTCACTTCAACCTCCATCCTGTTACTGCCATAGTCGAAAATACAGATTTATCCATATTCAGGCAACATATTTGTTTGTGACAAAGCTCAATTGCCGAGCCGGACCGCTACTCGAAAGGGCAACCTTTCAAAGCTTGACAAGGTGGGCGGCGATGCCCAGGTTGTCTGAGAGGAGAGAAGTGCTATGCCGGATCAGTGAGAGGCGGGGAAAATGTTTTACCGGGTAATGGCTGACATATTCATGGTGGTCCATTTCGCGTGGATCGTGTTTATGCTCCTGGGCTTTGTTTTAACCATAAGAGCTTTCTTCCGTCCGGCGTTTTTTGACCGCTGGTTGTTCCGCACGATTCACCTGGTCGGCATTATGTTTGTTGCCACGCTGGAAGCCCTCAAAGCGTACTGCCCGCTCACGCTGTGGGAAAACGCCCTGCGGCGGCACTATGATCCCTCCCATGAGTACCCAGGCTCTTTCATTATCGGTTATCTGGAACATCTGATATACCCGGATGTTAGTCCCGCGGTGGTGATGGTCCCGACGGTGCTGATCGCGCTGTTTATTCTGGCCGTATTTATAGTCAAGCCGCCCGCCAGGTTCCGCCGCTGACTCCAATGAGTTTCAGTCTTTTTCTTCGGCAGTGCGCTGGGCGATATACTCGGCCAGCCGCTCGCGGCGAGCCTCAATGCGGGTGAACTTCTCGTCGAGTGCCTTGTGTTCGCCGCCGTCCTCGGTTTTTTTCTGCGCTTCCTTGATTTCATCGAGGTCCTTGCCCAGACTATCGTAGCGCTCCCGAAGTTTCTCCAGCGACTCCGCTTCCTCGGCCTTATCGAACACCAGGTCTTCGGCAGTGGTTTTGGCGGCATCTTCCGGTGGCTTCTCGTGGGGCGATGGTGTTTTCGGGATGAATACCTGATCGGTCTGCAGCGGACGGGTATTCATGAAGGTGGGCGAGACAATTTCCACGCCGCCTTCGTGCAGTTTGTCCAGCATCATCTCCCGCAAGTGTGACCGCGCAGAGAGCACATGCTTCACCTCTGGCAGCAGTCCGGCGACGCGATAGGTGATGGAGAAGTCACCGAGTCCCATCACATGCACGAACGGCTCCTGAAGATCGGCGGCCGTGGCTGCCTCCATAAGAAGCTTCTCCACTTTCAACCGCGAGATGTCATAGCCCAGCGACACATCGGCTGTGATCAACGTACCGGACGAGCGTATGACTTTCACGGGGTTGTTGACCAGGTAGAGGTTGGGCAGGGTGGTCAGGTCGCGGTCTTCCGTCTGTATTTCGGTATGGAACAATCCCCGCTCCGATACCCGCCCGAAATGTTCACCGATGCGAATGAAATCGCCCAGTCCAAAACTTCGTACCGCCCGAAGCATCAGTCCGGCCATGGCGTTGCCCACAAAAGTCGTCGAGGACAGGGCAATCGCAGCCGACAAGAGGATTCCTATCAAGCTGAGAATCTGGCCCTGCTGGGTGTCACTCAGCGGTGAAACGACAATGATTATCAGCAGTCCGATAAACGACAACACCAGCAGCGTTAGCTGCAGTCGAAAACGCTGGTCCGGCTTTCCTTCGTAGCGTTTATCAAGAATGAATCTGACGACGAGTATGACAACGATTACGCCGACCAGCGCGGCACCCATAGGTGCCAGTTTTATCAGACTGTCAACCATCCAATTAACAACTTGCATATGCTTTGCATCTCCTGTGCCCTTTGTTTCAAAGCGGTTCGCGTGATGTTGTGAGTATAACTAGAGTGAACCGGGTCGTCCCGTAGCGGCAATGGTGCTCACGCGAGCTTGAGATATGGTACGGCATTGGCGACCATTTCACCGGCGCCATCCTTTTGAAATCGATAATACCCGGCGGCCGCAATCATGGCGGCATTGTCGGTGCATAGCTCTCCGGTCGGGTAAAACAGTTTTTTGCCTGCTTTTTCCAGACGGTCGGCGAGCCATTGTCGCAGGCGGCTGTTGGCCGCGACACCGCCGGAAATGGTGACATGACGGATATTGTGGCGTTGCGCCGCCCGCAGTGTCTTTTCCACCAGCACCTCAACGGCGGCTTCCTGAAACGAGGCCGCGATATCGGCGCGGTGTTTGTCCAGCTCGGCCGGTGACAGTTTGTTAAGATACAGCGCCACGGCTGTTTTTAGTCCGCTGTAGCTGAACTGGAAGGTGTCGTCTTTGAGCAGCGGGCGCGGAAACTTGAAATAAGTCGCGTCCCCTTCGACGGCCAATTTGTCCACGCGGGCACCGCCCGGGTAACCGAGCCCCATAATCTTGGCGACTTTGTCAAAAGCCTCACCGGCGGCGTCGTCTTTGGTCTGACCAAGAATCTCGTATTCGCCGAACTCCTTCACCTCGACCAGCATCGTGTGGCCGCCCGAAACGATGAGGGTAAGATGGCGCTGATCAAGGCCGGCATGCTGCAGGATATTGGCCGCCAGGTGGCCTTCCATATGATTCACCGGCACGAAAGGGATGGATCGGGCGAAGGCCAGGCCCTTGGCGAATGTCAGGCCGACTAAAAGCGGGCCGACCAGCCCCGGACCCATGGTGGCTGCGACCAATCCGATATCGTCAAGGCTAACGCCTGCTTCCTCCATGGCTTCGCGGTAGATGGGAACAATCGTCCTCAGGTGTGTGCGACTGGCTACCTCGGGAACGACCCCGCCGAACTTGCTGTGCTCGGCCTGGGAGAGAATGACATTGGAGAGAATCTCACGGCCATCGGCAATGACGGCGACTGAAGTTTCATCACAGGATGTTTCAATTCCAAGAATATTCATGGTCACTGGACGCTGAGAGTGGCGGAGGCAGCCGAGGTCTTTTTGATCTGGAAGTGCGAGGGGCAGTCAATCTTGATCGTGGCGGTGAAATTGGAGTCAATGAGGCGATAATCGACCGATGCTATCAGGGCGTTGCGGTTGAGCAGGTCGATCTCGGCCGGGGGACCGGTCAGTTCGACGTGAATAGTGGTTGGGTTGATGAGTACCTCTCGCCCGGGAGGAGCATTGTACACGACAACCGGGATGCCGTCGAAAACACGCGTCTTGACCGGGACAATCTCCAGCGATATGCGCACCGAGTCGGGCTGGATCAAGATATCCTGCCCGGGCGGAACGAGAATCGGCAGGGTCAGGCTGATGTTATTTCTCAACCCGGTGAGCTCTTTTCTTTCGGTGTTTACCCGGCTGAGACCTTTGACCACGGAGCGGGGACCAATCACTGTAATTTCTGCGGGCACCGGCTTTGATATGGTCTTGACGGCGTAACCGTCATCGGGTGTGACGACAATATCGGGCACTACCTGAAGCGATCTTTCCAGCCGGAAATCAATATTGAGAAGTAGTGATGTAGGGAAAACGATCTCTTCCAGTGTAACCAGGTTGCCCCCAGCGGCCAGGAAAGTATTGCCGGTGTTCAGGGTCATGTTATGTCGGCCGGCCTGAAACTGGCTGGCGTTTATTCTCACACCGCCGGACTGCCATTTTCTTCGAAGCAATTGTTTGCCGGTAGCCGATACCACCACCATCATCGAATCAGGTTTGCCGCCGATCAGCGACAGGTCGTCCTTGACCGTGATTTCTGAGATTGGAAGGTTCAACTGGTGATTGTAGACTTTATTGGTGGCGACATGGAACCACAGCAGCAGTCCCATAACCAGGGCAAAGATTTTCATCCACAAATTATCGAGGGGTCTAATTTTCATATCCGGCTAACTTTGGAAAAAACATGCACACTTATCACCTCTATTGTAATAAAAGGCACCGTCCGATTCAACTTATAATGTGAGCTTTTTATCCGTCAGTCAACTCGGTTGGGATTGTTCCACCAGAACCGCGTCAGTCCCTTCTCCGAGCCGATCCAGATATAATCGTCATCCATCTCAAGACTGAAGACATAATTTGAGGGGAGACCGTCATCGGTCGTGAAGTTGCGAGTGCGGGGTGGGTCATACAGGTAGGATATGACCGTTATGCCCCGGTCGGCGGCTATGACGGCAATTTCACCGTTTACCGCCAGGGCGCGGGGAGTATAATAAGTGGAAAAGATGCTGTATGGCGTCGTTTCGGCGGTCGTTAGATCGACCCGCAATGCCCCCTCGTTGCCGGCCAGCCACAGGCTGTTGCTGTATGCCTCGATATCGTAGACATCGCTGAACAAAAACTGCTCCGGGTCCTGGAAAAGCTGCAACTGGCCAGTGGCCAGCTTGAGCCGGTAAGCCCCGGAATTGGTGGCGATCCACAGCGAAGAATCGACCAGCTCCAGGTCATAGATAATCTTGTTGAGAAATTCCTTGGGGCGCACCATTTGCAGTTCGTCGTCGACCGACGTCAGCAGGCTGAGGCCCGAAGCGGTCCCGACAAAAACGGAGTCACCGACCAGCTCGAGACAGAGGACGTTGTTATCTATCAGTCCGAGCCGGGTGGTGATCCGGTCGCTGACGCGCTCGGTGCGCCGGTCGAGAAAAAGCAGGCCGTCGGATGTGCCTATCAGGATGTAGTCCTCGTTGCCGGTCAGGCAGTTGACATCCACGACAGGGAAATCGCGCTCGAGTCCGGACTCAATGTAGTCGAATTCGAGCTCGTCGGGGTCGAAAATAGTGATGCCGGTACGATACGGATCGGTTATGGCGCCGCCCACCCAGAGCAGGCCGTTGTCGTCGAAAACAGCGTTAACCCGGTTCTGAATCAGCCCGCACGGGATCAGTTCAATGGAATTTGTGCCTTTTCTGGCCATTGCCGGCCCGGTGCCCCAGGTGCCGATCCACAATTCCCCCGAACCGTCGTCGAGGATGTCGCTGAAGGTAAAATTACGCCCGTAATTGTCAGCGAGGCTGCCTTCGGGATAGTATAAAAACCCGACCGGGGCAAACATCATCTCAGGAGGGCTGACATGATGGCTCGAGTTTTCCAGAGCCGGCAACTCAGTGGTTGGATACCATTTTTCGAATAACCGGTCAAACTCATAAAGGCCGACGCCGGTACGTATAAACAGCTTTTCATCGAACCTGTCCACCCAGACTCGGTCGATATCGTTGTGGTCTACCCCCAGCGTTCCCGTGAGGGGTTCGTCCCAGCGGTTTTCCAGCTTGTTGTAAACGATAACGCCTTCAGTGGTGGCGTAGTAGGCGTAGGACATAGAACTGGCCACATAAACGACGCGGCTGAAATCAGCATACGTTACAACCTGTCCGGGGATCTCCTCGGCTGTCGCCGCCGGAGTCAGACCGGCCAGCGCAACGATGGCAAGGATCAGTCTGTTAGTAAGACAGGTGCGCATATTCATTGAATCAAGTGGACCCGGTCAGAACATCGATAGCCGCCGCGGCCAACAGGGCGGTTCCGGGTAGTAAGGCGGCTTCATCGGCAATGAAATCGGCCGCGTGCCACGGTTTGTCAGCTCCGATTTTCCTGTTTCTCACGCCCAGGCGAAACATCGCCCCCGGAACCAGCCGGAGGTAACGGGCGAAATCCTCGCCGCCCATGGTGACTTTGGTTTCTGCCACTTTTCCTTTTCCATACAAGTAATCGAAATTGGCCGTCAGGACCTCATTGGCCTGTCTGTGATTGACCAAAACCGGGTAGTCAGCCACCATGACCATATTGGCGCGCGCTCCGTGAGCACGGCATACCGCCTGAGCCGTCCGCTTTATCATCGATGGCAACTTTCGGCGCAGCGTATCCGAAAGAGTCCGCGCCGTTCCGAAAAGGCGCACTTCGCTGGCGACAACATTGCGGGCCGTGCCACCCTGAACTTTCCCAAATGTTATTACGGCCGGCGTCCCCGGGCTGATTTCACGTGAGATGATTTTCTGTGTTGACTCCACAACTTCGGCCGCGGCGACGATGGCATCGACGGCGTCGTGTGGACGGGCGGCGTGACCGGTTTTGCCTCGGATTATCAGGTCGAAATCGATAACGGCGGCCATCGTAGCGCCATCGCGCACACTAATACGGCCGACCGGCAGTATCGGGTCGACGTGCAGGCCAAAAACCATGACGGCGTCTTTAAGGGCGCCGCTGTCGATCATCGGCTGGGCGCCTCCCGGCGGTTGTTCTTCGCCCGGCTGGAAGATAAAGCGGACCGTCCCATTAAAACTGTCAGGTATAGCCGAAAGCACTCTGGCTGTTCCGGCAACAACGGCCATGTGCATGTCGTGGCCACAGGCGTGCATGCAACCCTCATTGCGGGACTCAAACGGCAGCTTTGTCTGCTCGGTGATGGGCAGGGCATCGATATCGGTGCGGATAGCCACCACCGGTCCCGGCCGGTTACCTTTTAACTCGGCCATGAATCCGGTCTTGCATTTCACCGGACGAACTTTAAGGCCAATTTTGCGGATGTGATCTTTGAGAAAAGTAGTGGTGTCATGTTCCTCGAAAGAGACTTCGGGATGTTGATGCAAATGCCGCCTGAGTTTCACCTGCCACGACTGCTGCTTTTGGACCTGCCGCAGGATGCGCCTTCTTATGTCATCTGTAACGGGCATTTTCAAGCTCCCGGCGTTTACGTTTCCGGTCTGATGTACGATGAGCCTCAAGCAACAATATCAAGCTAATCAAATACCGGCGGTTTGGCAACCAGTCGGTATCGGCGGAAACTGACGGGTTATTGTCCGGCCGAGAGGGAGTCGATTATCCGGAAGCGATAAAAACCGACCGCACCCAACTGCCCGCCCCCCATCTGGCTAATCTCTTGTGCGTTCAGCCACGGGTTATCGCGGTCGTCGTTCACCAGCGGGATATGAAAGTCACAGGCTTCCAGGCAACCGGTTCCGACGGCATAAAGCCGCTTACCCTGTTTGTCTTCGATTCGATTCATTATCACCAGGGCATATCCGGTATTGCCGAGGCTGTCATGCGCGATATACATGTCCCCTGGGGCGAGGTCATCGACGGTCACGGGATCGCAGTTTGCGGCCAGTGAACGATAGTTGTTATTCTGCATGCAGAAATGGAGCATCTTGTAAAACTCGGTGTCATTCGCTTTGCGAGCAGGTTTTGGCAGTAGGATCGGCACTCCCCGGTTGTTGTAAGCCGGTGCGCCGGATAGCCAGGCAGAGTAATCCAGAGGCTCGCCCTTGTCCGGCTGAAAGCCGAACGCTGCTTCCCGGTGGCGATAGCGAAGAAACTCAGCCAATATCCTCAGGGGGAAGTTGGTTTCCGTGTACTGCTGCCCGGTCCATGGGATATGGATAGGACGACACACCTCGTCCGCCTCGTACATCTTCTTGCCTTTCCAGTGGCCCACCGGTTTGTACCGGTGCCATATCGGGATGTGGGCGATCCAGTTCTGATAAGGGGTCAGTTCACTGCTGTCGGTATAGTGGTAGCCGTCAGGCAGTATGAACTCGGACTCAAACGTGAAGATCGTATCTTTCATACTGATGAAATCGTAGGTCTGGCGGTATTGACGGTTCAAGTCCCGACCGGCGGTCTGGGCTGCCACTGAGCCTGATATCAGAAGAATGACCGCGACGGCAAACCGGGCGGCTGTTCTCAATGTAAAGGGAGTCTGTTGTGATGATTCGTGCCAGCTTTCGCTCATGATTTCTTCATCTCCTGCCAGACCTGATTGACGCGGCGGATGTGAGGGATAGTAATAGAACCGCCGACCATCAGGCCGATTGATATTGCCTCGTCGAACTCCTCGTCGGTGATATTAAACTCTTTGACCCTGACGGCGTGATAGGTGATACAGTCATCACACCTGAGCACCAGCGAGGCCACCAATCCGAGCAGTTCTTTGGTCTTCGCGTCCAGAGCACCGTCGCGGTAGACAGCAGTATCGAGAGCGAAAAACCGCTTTAAGTTGATGTTATCACGGGAGAGCACGATTTCATTGAGCCTCTCCCGTTCTTCCGTAAACCTTTTTACTCTTTCAGACATGTTTTTCTCCCGGCTTTGCGGAAAATATAAAAGCCGCGGCTGCTGAGGGCAATCTAAAAACCGCTTTAAGTGGCTTGCTGCTATTCTATTAGGTGGGAATGGCCGGTCGGCAGGCAGGTCTTAGAGAATTCGCGGGAAGCGAAACTTGGGCGGCAGATCGGTTTCGTGGTACGTTATCTCATATCCGTAGCGATCGAAGCGGGCGCGCTCGATTGATGATACCGCCGACAGTTTCCAGGCGCTTTTGAACTCCCGAAACAGCAGGAAAGTGAACCTGGCTCGTTCCTTTCGGTAGCCGAGACTGGTGCCGGAACCGATATATGTCAGCCGCACATAGTCTCCGGCCCGCTTCAGTTCGTGGAAATTAAGCGTGTCGAGATCGGGCAATAAGGCGTATTTGCGCTCGATAAACGATTTCACCTGGCGATAGCCGTTGGTTGACGCCAGCTTCTTAATGTGGTAGGCCTCTAATGGGTCCAGGCAGGCAAAGAAATCATCCGGGTTGTTGGTGACGGTTGCCTCTTTCAGGGTGCCATAGATCGTTGACAGGGAGTCTGCCAGGAGTGGCTGCTGAGCGATCTGGTCGCTATCTGTGGTGGTGCACCCGCTGATCGCTATTAGCAAGGCGGTGCCGAGCGTTATGTGTCTCATAATTTTAGTCATAGTCACATATCCTTAGTATCTCTCTATTTATCGGTATCTCAGACGGCAGGGTTTACCAAAGATTTTAGAGGCTGGCCAATCGTCGCTTTCCATGTATGAGTGAGAGATATACAGGCATAGCTGAATAACAGAAGGGGGAGGAAAAAGTTCGGGAAAAGGTCGGTCGGTTAGCCGGCCTGCTTTTCGTTTTCGGTGTGGGTGATGATCTTGGGCTTTTCGCCTTTGGTGATAGTCTCGGTGGTAATAACTACCTCAGCCACCTCGGGCGATGAAGGGATCTGAAACATTATGTCCAGCATGGCTTTCTCGAAGATCGACCGCAGCGCGCGGGCACCGGTCTTGCGCTCCATGGCAATTTCCACGGCTGCCTGAAGAGCACCTGGCTCGAAACTAACTTTGACCCCGTCCATTTTCAGAAGCTTCGAATACTGTTTGGTGATAGCATTCTTCGGCTCGGTCAGAATGTTCAGAAGGGCATGCTTGTCCAGAGGTTGAAGCGGGGCCGCGACGGGAAGGCGTCCCACCATCTCCGGGATGAGACCGTACTCTATCAAATCGACCGGCATTACATGCTCGAGGATGTCCGCGGAATCGGCGCTGATGTTTCTCTTGTTGGACTCGAAACCGACCGTTTTCCGGCCCAGCCGGCGGGCGACAGTCTTGTCCAAGCCGTCAAATGCACCGCCGCAGATGAAGAGAATGTTGGAAGTATTGATCTGCACGAAAGCCTGTTCGGGATGCTTGCGGCCTCCCTTCGGCGGGATATTGGCCACCGTACCTTCCAGTATCTTCAACAGGCCCTGCTGTACACCTTCACCGGAGACATCGCGCGTGATGGACGGGTTGCCGTCCTTGCGGGAGATCTTGTCGATCTCATCGATATAGATAATACCGCGTTCGGTCTTCTGTTGATTGAAGTTCGAAGCGTGGTAGAGTCTGACCAGAATATTCTCAACGTCTTCGCCCACGTACCCGGCTTCGGTCAGCACGGTGGCATCGGCAATGGTGAACGGCACTTTCAGAAACTTCGCCAGTGAGCGGGCGATAAGCGTCTTACCGGTGCCGGTGGGGCCCATCAGAAGGATATTGGATTTCTCCAGCTCCACCTCGTCATCCGCGCCTTCGGCACCAGGCTTGAACTTGGTCGAGAGCTGAGAATTGATGCGCTTGTAGTGATTGTAAACAGCCACCGCCACCGTCGTCTTGGCGATTTCCTGACCGATGACATACTTGTCAAGGAAGCTCTTGATGTCGGCGGGGGTGGGAAGATCGGCGATTTCCTTGGCCTGTTCCTGGTCGGGGGCGCTCAGAAGAAGGTCGTTGCACAACTCGACACACTCGTTGCAGATGAACGACTCGTGTCCGCTGAACAGCCGCCTGACCTGGCCGGCCGGCTTACCGCAGAACGAACAGCGGTGCGGCAGATTGGGGAAATTCTTATCGTCTGACATTACAACTCAATACGTTTGGTCACGCAACCCGTTAGGGCCGAAATGACCTCGCTATTCCTTCATCTCTTCGCGTTTGAACTGGTACACCTTGTCAATTAAACCGTAGTCCTTGGCCTCATCGGGAGACATGAAGAAGTTACGGTCGGTGTCTTTTTCAATCTGTTCCAGCGTCTGACCGGTGTGAAGGACCAGAAGTTCATTAAGACGCTTCTTGGTCCTGGTGAACTCCTCGGTCATAATGACGATGTCGGACACTTGTCCCTGGGCTCCGGCCATGGGCTGATGAATCATCACCCGGCTGTTAGGCAAAGCGGCGCGCTTGCCCGCGGCACCGGCGGCCAAAAGAAATGCGCCCATCGAGGCGGCGATACCCATGCAGGTGGTGGCCACGTCGGGCTTGATGAACTGCAGGGTGTCGTAGATAGCCATGCCGGCGGTGACGGAGCCACCGGGAGAATTGATATAGATGTAAATGTCTTTCTCGGGATCCTCGGCCTCGAGGAACAACATCTGAGCGATAACGAGGTTGGCGATCTGGTCGTCAATAGGCGACCCGATGAAAATAATGCGGTCCTTCAGCAGGCGGGAGAAGATGTCATAGGCGCGCTCGCCGCGACCGGTCTGCTCCACAACCATGGGAACCAAATAGCTCTCTGCTAACTTGTCGTCCATGTGACCCTTCTTCTGTCAAATGCTATTAAAATCCGTTTACTTGCTTTCTGCCTTAACTTTTTTGGCCGTGCCGGCCAACCAGTCAAGCACTTTCTCTTCCAGAATCGATTCCTTGATGTCAGTGATTCGGCCTGAACTCTGAAGTGCCTCTTGGGCCTGGTCGATGGTCATCTTGTAGTTCTCAGCAAACTTCTTAATCAGTTTTTCGGTATCCTCGGGCAAAACTTCAATCTTTTCCTGCCGGGCGAATTGGTGATACACCATGTTCCAACGGAAGGTGTTGATGCCGACCTGACGGTACTGATTCCGAATCGACTCCTCGTCCATCTCCATATTCTGCTTTTTGAAATCTTCAACGATCTTGTCCAGGTAGTCATCCAGAACAGCGTTCGGAACCGTTATCTGGTTTTTCTCACACATCTGCCCGATGATCATGTTTTTGTGCTGCTTCTTCTGATCATCTTCCTTCTGCCGCTGGATATCTTCGCGGAGTTTCAGGCGAAGCTCCAAAGCGGTCTCGCCGAGCCCGACCTTTTTCGCCAGAGCATCGTCCACTTCCGGCAAGAGGCGCTCGTTGACTTCTTTTACTTTGGCGTGGTACTTTATTTCCGCTCCGGCAAACTTGGGATCTGAGTAGTCATCGGCATACTTGACTTCGATTTCTTTTTCATCGCCCGCTTTCATTCCGGGGAATTGCTCCCTGAACTCTTTGAATGTCATGGGATTGCTCAGGTCGATGGCCGAGGCTGGGAAGTTGTCCTCTTTCAGCACCAATTTTGGGTCATACACCTTCTTCAGATCAACCACGACGGTGTCGGAATCGCCGGCCGGTCTTTCGACTTTTCTCAACTCGGAGTGATGCTTGCGCAGGTGCTCAACATATTCATCCACCTCGCTGTCAGCAACGGTGATCTCTTCCGTACTGATTTCCAGGTTGTCGTGCTCGATTTTGCCGATCTCCGGGAAGACTTCAACAGTGGCCTTATACCGAAAAACGCCGTCATCACCGAAAGTGACATCGGTCAGCGTGGGATAGGAGGCTACTCTTAGCTCTTTTTCCCGCACGGCCTGAGGGTAGGTGTCCTTGACCAGTTTGTCAATCACATCGGCCTTGACCTGGTCGCCGTAGTTGGACTTGATGGTATTCATCGGGGCTTTGCCTTTGCGGAATCCCTTGAGGACGACTTTCTTGCGTACCTCGACATATTCCTTTTCCATGCTTTCGTTGAAAACATCGGCGGCAATTTCGACCGATACTTCGCGGTTAAGTTCGTCGAGTTCTTTGATTTCTACTTTAAGATCCATTCGCCTGCAACTTTGTTATGGTTCGTTTTTCACTGCGGATAAAATGGTATGTTTTCGGCCGCGGCGTTTATAACAAACGGTTTTTCCTTTTGTTTCTTCTTTTGCCCAAATTGTGTGCGAAAGGGGGGACTCGAACCCCCACTCCTTGAGGAACTGGATCCTAAATCCAGCGCGTCTACCAATTCCGCCACTTTCGCATAGTTGGCCGCCAATAAGTTACAGTCCTTTTCACCAAAGCGCAATGAGGTTTTTGGCATGCAAATTATCGGAGCGGATCGCGGGAATTGACCGCTCGCAGAGATGGTCGGCTCAAATGCGAACGCAGTCGATTCAGAAAATCCCGCCAGTCACGGCTGGGTCGATACAATGGACTCGCGGGTAATGATAGGGTTGCGCGGGCTTCGCTTCACGGGCCACTATTTATCAGTTCGGAGTTAATCCCCCAAAAATAGAAAACTGCCGACGCTTGGCAATGCAATTTGAAATTGGCGGCTCCAAACCAACGAAATCAGGGAGGGTGAGAGGCATCCCGAATCGTATCCGGCTGTTTTAAAATGATTGCTTTTGACTGTTTACTTGCAGAAATTGAATCTGCCATGCGGTATGAAACTTTTATAGCCAAGCGATACCTGCGGTCGGGGCGCTTTTTTATATCCGTCTCGACCTGGATTACCACTCTCGGCGTGACACTTGGAGTTGCGGTCGTCTGTTTCGTCATGTCCATGCACAACGGCTTCGAAACGGAAATTCGCACCCGACTGCTGGGAACAACATCGCATATTTCCGTTTTTCCGCTTCGCGGCGGGTTGATTGACAACTACCGCGAATTGGTGGAGAAACTGGAAAGTATTGACCGCGTGGAGGCGGCATCGCCCTTCATATTCTACAAGGCCGCTATCTCCTCGGCAACCAGCGGCGACGGCATCATCATACGGGGCATCGATGCCGACCTGGAGAGGAATACGTCCAACATCGTCAGAGATATAAAACTCGGGCAGTTCTCCTTCGATCCGATAGTGGACCAGGGGGACACTATCCCCGGCATCATGTTGGGGGACAACCTGGCGCAGAGCCTGGGCTTGTACCTGGGAGAGCCGGTGCTTCTCTATTCGCTCAAGGGAGAGGATCTGCACCGCAAGGCGCGGCCGCGGGTGGCCAAGTTCTATGTCTCAGCCATCTTCGAAACCGGCATGTATGAATTTGATGCCCAGATGGCGTATATATCGCTGGTCGATGCGCAGAAGTTGTTCAAGACCGGCGATGCTGCGACGGCGGTTCACCTGAAGCTCGATAACATTTATCACGCCGAAGAAATGACGCCGCTGATCGACTCGGTGCTGGGGTACAAGTATGATGTCGTCCCGTGGAATGTGCTGCACAAGAACCTGTTTGCGTGGATAGCAATCGAAAAGAAAATACTCTTTCTCGGGTTTATTCTGATAGTCCTGGTAGCGGCTTTTTCTATAATTTCCACGCTGGTGATGCTGACCATGGAAAAGCGCGCCGAAATCGGGATTCTCAAGACGATGGGCTCGACACCGGCCTCGGTGCGGCGGATATTCGTGCTCAAGGGGATGACTATCGGCGTTTTCGGCGTGGTTTCCGGCTGGGTCCTGGCCCTGATAGTGGCTTTTATCCAGAATCGCTACGAACTGATATCTCTGCCGCCGGATATCTATTTCATAAGTTATTTGCCGATCGAGACTCATTTGTCCGATTTCCTGCTGGCCGGAGTTGTCACTTTTTTCATCTGTTTCCTGGCGGCTTTGTACCCGGCGCACCAAGCCTCGAAACTTCAGGTTGTGGAAGTTCTGAGGCAATAAGTTGAAGAAATATGGCAATTTAGCTAAAATAATGCGGCAACATGGCGAAAATATTACTGACCGCCCGAATGGCGGCAACTGAAGTTGTTTTATGGAAAATCGCGCTGATATTCTGACAGCGACTGACATCCGGCGGGACTTTGTTACCCAGGACGGTGTGTTGAGGGTTTTAAAGAGCCTGAACCTTAATGTTAAACGGGGTGAAATGGTGTCCGTCTCGGGAGCTTCCGGAGTGGGAAAATCGACTTTGATGCATATTTTGGGTGGTCTGGACCAGCCGACCTCGGGCGAAGTGGTGGTCAGCGGCCAGTCTTTCGGTGGCATGTCGCATGAGGCACTGGCGCACTTTCGCAACAAGAAGGTGGGTTTCGTGTTTCAGTTTCACTACCTGTTGGAAGACTTCAGCGCCCTGGAAAATATCATGCTGCCGCAGATGATAGCCGGTAAGAGCAAAGGCCAGGCGGCGCGAAAAGCGGAACTACTACTGGAGCAAGTGGGTTTAAAAGATAGGATGAATCATCTGCCGACACAGCTCTCGGGAGGTGAACAACAACGTGTAGCTGTCGCCCGCGCCCTGGTCAATGATCCGGAGATAGTACTGGCGGACGAACCGTCCGGTAACCTGGATACGGCAACCGGCTCCAGACTTCACGAACTGCTTTTCCACCTCAACGCTGAAAGTGCGATTTCCTTTCTCATTGCGACGCACAACCAGGAGTTGGCCGGCAACTGTCATCGGCAACTGGAAATTGTTGATGGTAAGATAAGACAATACGTCTCTTAATTGGGTATGGATATTATGCTTTGTCAGGACTGCAAGAAGAGAGAAGCTCAGGTTCACCTGACGCAGATTGTCAATAACGAGAAAACAACGCTGTCGCTGTGCAAGGAATGCGCCGCCGCGCGCGGGTTTCATTCACCTCTGGACAATATGCCGTTCCCGCTGGCGGAGATTCTGTCGAATCTAACGGCCGGCATGGAAGGGCTTGATACCAAGAGTGAGACCGAAGAACTCATATGCCCGGATTGTGGTCTGAGTTTTGAGGAATTCACACGGCAGGGCCGCTTCGGCTGTGGCAAATGTTACGACACCTTCCGCTCGAGACTGGAACATATTATGCGAAAAATTCACGGTGCGTCGCTTCATCGCGGAAAAACACCGGAACCGGCCAAGACCGAAAGCGGCAGCAACAAGGCTCTGCCGGTCAAAGAGGAAGAGCGCCTCGAGTCGGAGTTGGGCAAGGCTATCGAATGTGAGGATTTTGAACGCGCGGCCGAAATACGCGACAAATTAAAGTCTTTACGGAATACGATATCTGTCGATAACTAAAAAAGGGATGAAGAAATTGGGAACGATGTTAGACAACATGGCAAAGACACCGGCTTCGTGGCTTTCCGGTGAAGGCGAGGAGGCATTGGTCGTACTCTCTACGAGGGTGCGCCTGGCCCGGAATGTCGCCGGCTGCAAATTTCCTCCCTCGGCCGACTCCGACACCAAAGAACGAATCGTAAGTTACTTTGATTCCACCATCGCTCGCTCCAAACTGTTGTTACAGGGAATGTACTTCAAGGCGGCCGATATTGACCCGATGGACCAGGAGTTTCTCATCGAGCGGCACCTGATATCACCCACTTTCCTCAACGGCGAGCTGACTAAGTCCCTTTTCGTGGATACCGTAGGTCGTGTTTCCGTAATGGTTAACGAAGAAGACCACCTTCGCGTTCAGGCGCTTTCTCCCGGTCTTGATCCCCGCGGTTCGTATGAACTGGCAGCGCAATATGACAGCGAAATCGGCCGGTATCTGGAATACAGCTATGACCAGGATTTTGGCTACCTGACCGCCTGTCCCACCAATGCGGGAACAGGAATGCGTTCTTCGGTGTTGATACACTTACCCGGGCTGGTATTGACCAGGGAGATTGAGAAGGTTATTTCCTATACCACACGTAGCGGCCTGGTGGTAAGAGGATTTTATGGTGAGGGCAGCGATGTTGCCGGAAATCTCTTCCAGGTGTCGAATCAGACAACGCTCGGAATCACCGAGGAAGAGATACTCAACCAGATAACAAGGATTACCAAGGAAATAATCGACAAAGAGGCGGCGGCCCGACAGCGACTTATGGACGAGGCTGCCGATATGATTGAAGACAAAATATGGCGCGCTTACGGGATATTGAAAAATGCCCGGGTGTTGACATCGGAAGAGGCGATGAACCTGCTGTCGGCGCTTCGTTTGGGGCATGCCATGAAGATAATTGAATTTCTGGATATTGCATTGATTAATGAGATTTTACTGCTCTCGCAGCCGGCCCACTTGCAGAAGTACTACGGTAAGGAGATGGATCCCAACCGGCGTGACTTCGTCAGGGCGCAAATGGTGCGGGAGAAGTTGAGGTCGGCAGGGATGTAAGAAGCGGCTATGCTGCTTGCATGAACATCAGGCAACGACTATATTTATTGCGGACAAAAGGAAGGATGTTTGTATATGAATGAGATGTTTACAGAGAGTGCCAGGAAAGCGATCGAATACGCTCGCGATGAAGCTGCCCGTTTGCGGCATGATTATATCGGTACTGAACATCTCCTATTGGGTTTGATACGTCTTGGTGAAGGGGGCTCTATTGAGATTATCGCCAATCTCGGTCTGGAACTGAGCGACCTGAAGGCTTCCATTGAGGAAGTCGTGCAGCCTTCGGGGGGCACCATGACCATGGGGCAGTTGCCCCTGACGGCGCGGGCCAAAAAGACGCTTGAGGTTTCCGGTCAGGAAGCGCGGGCGCTCAAATCCAAGGATATCGACACCGAACATATTCTTCTGGCCCTGCTTAAAGACGAAGAGGGTGTCGCCGCTCAGGTTCTCTCCACCTACGAGATCGACTACAAGGAAGCATACGAGGAGTTCAAGAACATCCAGAGCGGCAAGCCGTCCTCATTCAAGAAAAAGCGCAAAAAATCAAAGACGCCGGCCCTGGATCATTTCGGCCGGGACCTGACGGAACTGGCGCGCCGGGGCAAGCTGGACCCGATTATCGGTCGTGATGACGAGATCCAGAGGGTGGCGCAGATTCTTTCCCGCCGCAAAAAGAACAATCCGGTTCTGATCGGTGAACCGGGCGTAGGCAAGACGGCTATCGCCGAAGGTCTGGCGCAGCGCATTGTCGAGAACAAGGTGCCGCAGACGCTTGAGAACAAGCGCGTGGTCACACTCGATATGGCCTCGCTGGTGGCCGGAACCAAATACCGCGGTCAGTTCGAGGAAAGACTGAAAGCGGTCATGACAGAGATTATCACCGCCACCGACGTTATCATCTTTATCGATGAGCTGCACACCATCGTCGGTGCCGGTGGCGCCGAGGGATCACTGGATGCCTCCAATATTTTCAAGCCGTCGCTCTCGCGCGGTGAACTTCGCTGCATCGGCGCGACCACGCTGAACGAGTATCGTAAGTTCATCGAAAAAGACGGCGCTCTGGAACGCCGGTTCCAGACCGTGATGGTCGAGCCGCCGTCGTCGGAAGACACTGTCAAGATTCTCAAAGGTCTTCGTCCCCGTTACGAGGAACATCATAAACTGGTGATCTCCGACGAAGCTATCGAGGCGGCGGTGAAGTTGTCGGATCGGTATGTTTCGGGCAAGTTCCAGCCGGACAAGGCGATTGATCTGGTCGATGAGGCCGGGTCACGCGCCCATCTCGACACCTATACCCGTCCGTCGGAATTCGCCGAAATCGAGAGCGAACTCGCCGAACTTCAGCAGACCAAAGAGCAGGCGGTCAAGAACCAGGCATTTGAAACGGCCGCCCAACTTCGCGATGAAATCAAGATGAAGAAAGAGAAACTGGCGGAACTTCAGAAGAACTGGGAAGAAGCCCGTGAGCAGGAGAAGGTCGTGCTGAGTGCCGAGGACGTCGCGGTGGTGCTGTCGAAAATGACCGGCATCCCGTTGTTCCGAATGGAAGAAAACGAATCACGGCGACTGTTGCGGATGGAGGAGGAACTCAACAAGGCGATTGTCGGACAGGACGAGGCGATCAAGATTCTGGCGCAGTCGATTCGGCGCGCCCGCGCCGGCCTGGGCGACCCCCGTCGTCCGATTGGCACCTTTATCTTCCTCGGCCCGACCGGTGTTGGCAAGACCGAACTGGCCCGGCAGTTGGCGGAGTTCCTCTTTGAGGACGTCGAGTCATTAATCAGGATCGACATGTCCGAATACATGGAAAAATTCGCCGTCTCACGCCTGATCGGCGCCCCTCCGGGGTATGTCGGTTACGAAGAGGGTGGCCAGTTGACCGAAAAAGTGCGCCGCAAGCCGTACGCGGTGGTCCTGCTGGACGAGATTGAAAAAGCGCATCCCGATGTGTTTAACATTCTTCTGCAGTTGTTCGACGATGGCACCCTGACCGATTCATTCGGCCGCAAGGTGGATTTCAAAAACACCGTCGTCATCATGACCTCCAACATCGGCACCAAGCAGCTTCGTGATTCGAAGACGGTCGGTTTTGATGCCGAGGCTGCGAACCATTCGTATGACGGTATGCAGAAGACGATCCTGGCCGAACTGCGTAAGCTGTTCAATCCGGAACTTCTCAACCGCATCGACCAGACCATCATTTTCCACTCGCTCGATCGCAAGCACATCACCCAGATTATCGAAATCCTGGTTACCGATATTGCCAAGCGTCTGGCTGATAAGGGTATCAGCTTCAAGCTGACCGATGAGGCCAGAGCGTTTTTGACCGACAAGGGTTACGATCCGGAATATGGCGCCCGTCCGCTCAAGAGGGCGCTCCAGAAGTACCTCGAAGATCCGTTGGCGGAAGAGATTCTTCGCGGCCAGTATGCCGGTGACTGCGACCTGATTATCGGTGCGGCCAAGGACGAGGACAAGCTGACCTTCACCTTCAACGGCAAGCAGCAGAAGCAGGAGAAGGTTGTCTAACCGTTTGGCCTGATAGTTTGAAATCATACGGTCGGGTTTTTGCCCGGCCGTTTTCTTTTGGCCTGATCCGTTTCGCCCAGGCCGTAAACGGTGATTTAAGTAATTGTGGTTTCGCCACTTATCATTTTCGCTTGCGTTTTGTTGTGAAATTGCTATTATACAGGGCTTTGTTCGGGACCCTTCGGGCCTGGCAATTAGTTACAGGCACGGACCTGTTTTTTTGCTATTGAAAAAATGTAACGGTATTCGATAGAGGTTTACAATGGCTCACAAGAAAGGTGTCGGTTCATCCAAGAACGGACGCGACTCAAACGGTCAGAGGAGAGGCACCAAAGTCTACGGTGGGCAGGTTGTCACTGCCGGTTCCATCCTGGTGCGCCAGTGTGGCACGCCGATCAAGGCCGGCCACAATGTTGGCACGGGCAGAGACTGCACCCTCTTTGCCAAGATCGGCGGTGAAGTGAAATACGAACGCGTCGGCAAGACCGGCAAGAAAGTATCGGTGTACGCCCAGGCGTAAGTCACGCGCGAACGATCGATCAATAAAACTTCAAGCGCTGCTGGATTCATATTCGGCAGCGCTTCTTTGTTTCACGCCCATTCGTCTTAAAAGAAACGAGAATCTGATTGCCCTGCGCGTGTTGAGGCGTATATTCGAACAATTGCTATGAGTAGATTACTGGATGAACTCAACGACGCCCAGCGCGAGGCGATTACCACCACCGACGGACCGCTTCTGGTCATTGCCGGAGCCGGCTCCGGCAAGACGCGTGTGCTCACCCGGAGGCTGGCCTATATCGTCACCGAACGCCTGGCCGAACCGTGGCAAACGATGGCGGTAACCTTCACCAACAAAGCGGCCGGTGAAATGAAAGAACGTATCTCTTCGTTGCTCGGTGGCGATGTTCCGGGTCTGAATGTCAGCACGTTTCATTCGTTTTGTGCGCGTTTCCTGCGGCAGGAGGGAGAGTTACTCGGCTACGAGAAGGATTTCACGATTTTCGACGCCGCCGACTCGCAGACGCTGGTGAAAAACTGCATCGCCGAGTTGAAACTCTCCGGCAGTCAGTTTGCCCCCAAAGCGCAGTTGAACAAAATCTCGCGGGCCAAAAACCAACTGGTGAGCGCCGAACAGTTTGCCGAGTCAGCCTCGGGCTATTTCGAAACCACCACGGCGCAGATTTACAAACTGTACCACACCCGTCTGCGCGGATGCAACGCCATGGATTTCGATGACCTCCTGTTCAACGCCGTCTGGCTGCTGCAAAACAATCCCGAAGTCAGTGAGCATTACCGCCAGCGGTTTCAGTATCTTCTGGTCGATGAATACCAGGATACCAACCGCGTCCAGTACCTGCTGCTCAAGAGCCTTTTGGGCGAGCATAACAATATCTGTGTGGTAGGGGATGAGGACCAGTCGATCTATGGTTGGCGCGGCGCCGACATCCGCAATATCCTCGAATTCGAGAAAGATTTCCCCGGCGCGAAGATTATCAAGCTGGAGCAGAACTACAGGTCTACCAATACCATCCTCGCGGTAGCCTCGGCGGTTATCAAAAACAACGAAGCCCGCAAAGACAAAACCCTCTGGACCAGCCAAGAGGGGGGCGACAAGGTGCGGCTGTTGCTGGTCGATTCCGCCGAGCAGGAAGCGGTGCAGATAGTCCAGGCGGTGACAGATCGGGAGAGGGCCGACACCGGCCTCAAGCAAATAGCAATACTCTATCGCACCAATGCCCAGTCACGCGCGTTCGAGGAACAACTTCGGCGTCACAACCTGCCCTACCAGATTTTCGGCGGCATCTCGTTCTATCAGCGCAAAGAGATCAAAGACCTCATGGCGTATCTGAAGCTGATCGTAAATATCAAGGACGATGTATCTTTCGAACGGGTGGTCAACTACCCCAAGCGCGGGATCGGTCAGAAGACCGTTTCCGATATCGCCACGCTGGCGCATCGCGATAACCTCTCGTTTTACGACGTAGCATCGCGCGCCGATGAATCCCCGGAGTTGTCATCGCGGGCGAAACGGATCGAGCCGTTTATCAAGATTGTCGAGTCATTCCGCGAAAAGCAGCAAACGACCCCCATCGACTTGCTGGCCGGTGATCTGGTCGATGAACTCAAGCTGT
>JAUXCD010000036.1 GCA_030619085.1 Candidatus Zixiibacteriota bacterium | reverse complement strand
TTTTGTCGCGTATATCTCTTCGGGTGTATAGTTACCGGCCACGGTTCGGGCAATACCTCGAATCGGCGGCGCCACCGGCACCTGGTTGTAACTCGGCCCGATAGTGACTTGCAGCGAATCGAGCTTTTCCCAGATTGGCCGGTAGAGAACCGAAACCTCCATCCGGATGGTAGCGCCATCGGATGAGAGGATCGTCAGGCTTTCCTTGTTTTCCTGCAATTGCACTTTGTAGACGAACATTTTGTTCCAGGGCAGATGCCAGGTGAATCCCTCGGGATACACCGTGCCAAACTCGGTGCCATCGCCAAACTTGTAGTAAAACACGCCGCGATGCCCCGACGGCACCTGGGTGCCGCAGCCGACCAACCCCATGGCAAAAACAGCCACCAGAAGTAATGGCAGTAGCTGTAAACGTTTGTCAGACATAGAACCTCCTTGTTTCTGTTATAGATATTCTTGAGAACTATCCGATGTCGTCATATTAAGTATACCACCGCCGCAAAACAAGATTCATTTGTGGCAACTGAATGGATTTATCACTGCTTGACGCGGTATGGAATACACCAGGCTTTCACCAGGTTTCCGGCCGGAATGGAATCCTTGAGCGTCTGGATCATCATGATATCCCAAAACCGTTTGTTGGTGGTGGACATCTTCAGGGAAACCGTGTGATGGATGCTATCGACAGCGCTCATCGGCGTCGTGACAAAACCGGCCGACGACGCCACCGATAGCAGGTTATAGTACTTTTTAGGGCTCAGAGACTTGGTCTCAATGAGCAGGGTGCTGCCGTTTTCTATTTCTTCTATATCCTCAAGTTTGATATACGACATCCCCAGAGCCTTGGCCACGTTGGTCAGAGAGCGATCATCGCCGATAAATGATGTGTTCCCATCGGTGGTCCTAACGGAAACGTTTAGCGGAGCGGAGGAGGCTCCGAAGCCGTTGTAGCCGTATAGCTTCCAGCCCAGAAAAGGACGGCTGTCATCACCCAGTTTGAGAAAATAACCGTAGCGCTGAAGCAGCCGGGTCCGGCTCACGATAGGCGCGAAAACGCTGTCGGCTCGCAATGTCCGGACATAGAACAGGTCGTTCACAACTGCCACCGCCTCTTTGAGCTGGCCGAGATTGCCAAAATCGAACGGACCCCGTATATCTACGTCGATAGTCCTCGTCACCGAATCAATTATATCTATATATGAAGCGGTGCCATTGGCAACGGTGAAGTCTACCTCCAGCATCAAGCTGTCGGCGCGAAAAAGCTCCCGGCCATCGGCCGAGGAGGTGACAAAGCGCGTGATTTCGTCCGTGTCAGAGACAAACGGAACATCTTCGTCACCGCAGCCCGCGAAAAAGAGAGCGAAGGCGCTCAGAAAAAAGATACTCAGTCGATATCTCATTTGAATCCTGTCCATAATTGTTATCCGATTGGCTATCTATTTCTTAAACGCTCGATTAGCGCTTTTTGTTTTTTCCTCTTTTGAGTTTCTCTTTCATTTCGTTGATTTCATCGCGAATCAGCATGGCTGTCTCGAAATCCAGGTTGTCAGCCGAACCCTTCATGGCTTTCATCATAAAGGCCAGTTGATCCTCCTGACTCATGCGCGTGAAACTGCTCGGTTTCTCGAACGACTTTTCTTCGACCGTCTTACTGTCAGCAAACTGCGTCGCGCGCAGGATTTCCTCGCGCGTTTTGAACATTGTCTCGGGGGTGATATTGTGGGCCTCATTGTAGGCCTGCTGCTTTTTGCGACGTCGCTCCGTCTCGTCCATGGTCTTGCGGATGGAATTGGTGATCTTGTCAGCATAGAGGATCACTTCCCCATTCTTGTTTCTGGCCGCCCGCCCGGCGGTTTGTATCAACGAACGGGCCGAACGAAGAAAACCCTCTTTGTCGGCATCGAGAATAGCCACCAGTGACACCTCCGGCAAATCCAGACCTTCGCGCAAGAGGTTCACCCCCACCAGAACGTCGAACTCCGCCAGTCGCAAGTCACGGATTATCCCGGTGCGGTCAATGGCGTCGATTTCACTGTGCAAGTAGCGGACCCTCAGGCCGGCCTTGTTCATATAATCGGTAAGGTCCTCGGCCATTCGTTTCGTGAGTGTTGTCACCAGCACCCGCTCATGCTTCTTTTTGCGCCCCTGGCACTCGGCCAGAAGGTCATCGACCTGGGTGGAGAGCGGTTTCAATGTTATCTTCGGATCCAGCAGGCCGGTTGGCCTGATCACCTGATCGACCACCACACCTTCGGATTTTTCCAGCTCGTAATCGGCCGGGGTGGCCGAGACAAAGATACTCTTTTTGACCAGGCTCTCGAATTCTTCGAAGTAAAGCGGGCGGTTATCCAGCGCCGATGGCAGCCGGAATCCGTGCGTCACCAGCGTCTCTTTGCGGGAGCGATCGCCCATGTACATCGCCCTGACCTGGGGAATGGTTTGATGCGACTCGTCAAGTATGGCGAGAAAATCATCGGGAAAGAAATCTATCAGCGTAAACGGCCTCTCCCCCGCCTTGCGGCCGGTGAGATGGCGCGAGTAGTTTTCCACGCCGGTGCAATAGCCGATCTCCTTGAGCATCTCCAGGTCATACTTGGTGCGGCTTTCCAGACGCTGCGCCTCCAGCAGCTTGTTCTCTGCGCGGAATGTTATCAGGGTCTCATCAAGCTCAATCTGGATATTCTTGATCGCTTCGTCGAGTTGCTCTTTCGAGGTTATGAAATGCTTGGCCGGGTAAATCGACACTTTATCACGCTTGGCAAGGATTTCTCCGGTCAGTGGGTCGATTTCGCTGATTCGCTCCATTTCATCGCCGAAAAACTCGAAACGGAAAGCATGCTCGTGGTATGCCGGGATCAACTCCACCGTGTCCCCCCGCACCCGAAATTTGCCGCGCGAGAAGTCGATTTCGTTGCGCGCGTAGTGAATACTGACCAGACGACGGATGAACTCATCGCGGTCATATTCGCACCCCTGCTCGATCAACAGAAACTGGTTCTTGTATTCGGTGGGCGACCCCAGACCGTAGATGCAGGAGACTGACGCCACGATGATGACATCGTCGCGGTCCAGCAGCGAGGCCGTCGCCCTCAGGCGGAGACGGTCAATATCTTCATTGATCGCAGTATCTTTCTCAATAAAAGTATCGGTGGTAGGGAGATACGCCTCGGGTTGATAATAATCATAATAGCTGATAAAGAACTCGACTGCATTCTCCGGGAAAAACGCTTTCAACTCGCCGAATAGCTGCGCCGCCAGGGTCTTATTGTGCGACATCACCAGCGTCGGGCGGCCGTATTGGGCGATGACGTTGGCAATGGTAAACGTTTTGCCCGAGCCGGTTACGCCCAGAAGGGTCTGGTGCGGGCTGGTTTTAAGCCCTTTCATCAGTTCGGCTATAGCCTGCGGCTGGTCGCCTTTTGGCTCGAAATTCGAGTGCAGCTTAAACACGTAAGTCCTTTTTCCGGTTTATTTTGCGCCTTCAGCGCCATCAGCCAAATCAACCCAGAATATCAATATAACCATTTTGACAGCGGCGGCAATCACTTAGACCGAACAGGCTGGCAGTTTTTGTATCCACAACTGGAACCTAGTGTTATATTATGGGTTAAACCGATGTACCGGCCGGTAGGCCGAAAGCGATAAGTTTTGCCTTGACTTATGGAGCGAAATTGTTACTTTTAGTGGCTTAACTCTATGCTGGTTAATAAATTCTACGTTGGAGGAATGAACATAACATGTATGCCGTTTTTCAGATTGCCGGCTTTCAGTACAACGCTGAAGAAGGTTCAGTGATTAAGATTCCGGCTCAGAAGGTCGACAAGGGCTCGAAGCTCGATATCGATGAAGTGCTGCTGGTGAAGAAGGATGACAAAGTCATGGTGGGAACACCGTTTGTCGAAGGCGCCCGTATCGAAGCTGAGGTTGTTGACCATGGCAAAGGTGACAAAGTTCTGATATACAAGTACAAACGCCGCACGAAATACCGCCGTACCCAGGGTCACCGTCAGGATTACAGCGATATCAAAATAAACAAAATCGTCACACCCGAAAGTTAAGCCCTCTCTGAGATGACCACTAATAGAGCACGGATAGCTCTACTTGTTATTCTAAGTTTTCTCTGGCTCGCAAAGGCAGCCACTGCCCAGGAAAACTACAAAGTCGTTGACCTTGAAGTCGAGGGCAACAGAAGAGCTACCAAGGCTCTTATCCTGGGAGTCTCATCAATTGACCGTGGCTCGACACTGACGGCCGCCGATGTCAACAACAGCATCCGCCGACTCTATAACCTGGGCATCTTCTCAGATGTACATATCGATATTGAACCCGTTGAAGGTGGACTGAAGGTTTACTTTGTTGTCAATGAGTTACCCAAGCTGGTGGGTCTGCAGTTCACCGGCAACGAAAAGATAAAGACCAAGAAACTCCGCGAAAAGTCGAGCCTGGGAGTTGGTGGTTATATCTCTCCTTATCTTATCGCTGTTGCCAGGGAGAACCTCCTCAAGGAATACGCGAATGAGGGCTATTTTCAGGCCAAAATAGAGCCTTCCCTGCAGTACAGCTCGGATTCTTCCGAAGCTGCTCTGACGTTCGCCATCGAAGAGAAATCCAAAGTCAAAGTTGAAAAGGTTGTTATCACCGGATGTGACCGGGTGCAGCCCTCCAGCCTGGTCGGCAAGATGCGCAACCGTAAACGCGGTTTCCTCAAAAGTTCTGACTTTGCCCAGGAAAAATACGATGAAGACCTGGAGAAGGTGGTCGAAGAATACCATAAGAAGGGCTTCATCGACGCCTACCTCATCTCCGATTCGATCGCCATTGATACAGCCAGCAACCGGATGACCATATTCCTCCGGGTTTACGAGGGCCCGCTCTATTATTTCGGGAATACCACCTTCAACAACAATGAGAAGCTGCCCACGACGTTTCTTGAAAAACAGTTAAAGTTCAAAGAAGGCCATGTATTTAACTCCGAGAAATACCAGGAATCAGTATACGAACTGTATTCGGCTTACCAGGAAATCGGCCATCTTCATCCGCAGGTAATCGATGAGCGAACCACACGCTCGGATTCGATTATCGACATCTCATACACCATGACCGAGGGACTGCCTTCGAAAATCAACATGGTCAAAATCGTGGGCAACCACAAGACCAAGGAGAAGGTGATCCGCCGTGAGTTGTCCTCGTTCCCCGATCAGGTTTTCAGCCGGTCGAGGTTAATTCGTTCGGTTCGTGACATCATGGCGTTGAACTATTTCGGCAATGTGGTCCCGACCCCGATCGACTTGCCCAACGGCGATGTTGATATTGAATTGGCCGTTGAGGAAAAGCAGACCGGTCAGATATCGGCCGGCGCCGGATACAACAGCACCGACAAAGTGGTCGGCACACTGGGCATGGCGATCCCGAATTTCCGGGGAAACGGACAGAACGTGTCATTCAACGTCGATTTCGGCAGCACCCGCAACTCTTTCATTCTCTCCTTCACGGAACCGTGGCTATTCGGCCGCCCTACCCTGCTGGGTCTGGATGCCTACACCACCAACCGGCGATGGTACGATGACTACACCGAGGGGCGACAGGGCGGATCGATCAAACTCGGCCGGCGTCTGCGCTGGCCCGATAACTACTTCCGGATATACGGATCATACCGTCTTGAACGTAACCGGTTCTTTGATTTTGATGACGATTATAAGTTGTCCAATTCTTACAAGCGCACGGAATTTTACGATTACCTGCCAGCCGATGGCACGATAGACACCACCGTTTACATCGCCCGCCAACCTTATCCCGGCTCCGTTTTGAAGTATGACGAAGATTGGCTGTCGGCATCGCGCTTCTCGCTAAGCATTACCCGCGACTCACGTAACCTTCCGGAGTTCGCCACCTCCGGGTCGCAGTTGTCATACACCTTTGAGAATACCGGCGGCCTGCTGGGTGGTTTCTGGGAGTATCAGAAGCATTCGATTACGGCCGCGAAATTCATCCCGCTGTTCTGGAAATTCGCCCTGGCGGCCAAAGTGCAGTACCGAGTGGTAACATCACCGGCCGGTGATGACCGCATCCTGATCTCCGACCGCTTCACCCCGGGCGGAACCGCCTATGACGGCGTGGTCAGAGGCTATGACGACGGTGACCTCACGCCTGACTCGCTGATTACCCTCGCCGACACACTGCATTATTATGAGGGCGCTCCCGGTGAAGAACCAACCCTGGTCCGCGACACGACCCAGTCGGTCAGCAGCTACACCACCCGCGTCAGGGGCAAATACATGCTGGTTTCCAACATCGAGATACAGATCCCGATCTCGGAGCAACAGATTTACGGGCTGCTGTTTTTTGATGCCGGCAACTCATGGTTGAATCGAAGTGATATCAAACCGTTCAAAGGATTGTATAAAGGAGTAGGGTTCGGATTTAGAATTGTGGTGCCGGGTATTGGCACCATCGGGTTTGACTTTGCCAAACCACTGGACAAATACCGTGGCGAACTGGGCGGATGGAAACCGCATTTCCAGATCGGCACGACTTTCAGATAGAACTTGTTTCTAAATATAGAATCAATGAAGGAGAGATATATGCGTAGATTCATTAGCTCATTGCTGGTCGTTACCGTATGTTTGCTGGCGCTGTTGATGCTGGCCGAACGTGCTCAGTCGCAGGGAATCAAAATCGGTTTCGTCAACGATGAACGGATCAAGATTGACTATAAAGCCTGGCAAAAGGCTCAGGAGCAGTGGGAACTGGAAGCGAAAGCCTGGGAAGAAGAAGCCATTCAGAAGCAGACCGACCTTAAGGATCTCCAGGATGAATTCGAAAAACAGAAGTTGATCCTTTCCGAGGAAAAGAAAAAGGAAAAAGAGGCCGCTATAAAAGTCAAGGTGGACGATTTGGACAATTACACTCGCCGAATTTTCGGCCCCAACGGGGAAGCCGAAAGAAAACAGGCGCAACTATTGCAGCCACTGCTGGAAAAAGTGACCCAAGCCATAGAGGCCGTTGCGATCGAGTCCAATTACGACGTCGTGTTTACTCTCCAGAGCGGTCTGGGTTATATTAAAGAGAGTTATGATCTGACCGATAAGGTTTTGGAATATCTTGAAGAAAACGAGTGATAATCAGGCTTTGACTCTTGGCGACATCGCCCGCCAGGTAGGGGCGGAATTAAATGGCAACGGCGATACCCCGATAACGGGTGTCGCCCCTATCGAAACCGCCGGCGATGGTGACATCACTTTCGTTGCCAACAAAGCATATTACAAACATCTCAACGAGACTAAAGCATCGGCGGTGATACTGTCGCCCGACGCTCCATCAGTCTCAATTCCGCACCTTCGACACCCCAACCCGTATCTGACATTCGCCCGCGTAATCGATCTGTTCTATCCCGCAAAACGCCGCCTGCCGGTAGGTATCGACAGCCGGGCCGTAGTCGACGACAGTGCTGTCGTTGACCCTTCGGCTGGAATCGGTCCTCTCTGCCACGTGAGTCGGGGCGCATCAATCGGCGTCGACACCGAATTGATTTCTTCGGTCTTTGTGGGAGAGAACGCGACCATCGGTAAGAACTGCCTCCTCTACCCCGGCGTGTGCATTTTGGACGGTTGTAAAATCGGCAACAATGTCATCATCCACGCGTCATCGGTCATCGGCTCCGACGGATTCGGCTACGCGGAATCGGAGACGGGCCTGAGGAAAATACAGCAGGTCGGCTGGGTTGAAATCGACAATGACGTGGAGATCGGTTCCAATGTCTCTATTGACCGGGGCGCTCTGGGCCCGACACGGATAGGTCAGGGAACCAAGATCGATAACCTGGTGCAGATTGCACACAATGTCCAGACCGGTCGCCACTGCATCATTGTCGGCCAGGTGGGTATTGCCGGCTCTACCAAGCTGGGCGACGGCGTGGTACTGGCTGGCCAGGTCGGCGTTGTCGGCCACAAGACTATCGGTGATCGTGTCCTGGTAGGAGCTCAGTCCGGGGTTAAGGATAATCTGGAAGCCGGCAAAAAGTATTTCGGCTCACCAGCGCGCGAGTTCATGGTATCAAGTCGTATCGAAGCCGCAATCAAGAAGCTTCCGGACGCCCTTAAGCGGATCAAGAAACTCGAGCAGAAATCGAAGGAAGAGTAGCCTGCAAGGCTCCCCACTATCAGCAGAAATATCCCCCAATAGAACAGACCAGACACAGCGCCTGGTCCGCTGCAATATCTTCGGTTTTACGCGTCATACGATAGCCCCCGATCAATCGCGAACGAGCGTATGACTTTCGGGCTCAGAAATCTTTCCTGAACGCGATTCCAGTCAACATGCGGCTCGCTCAGAAGGGTAGATCATCGTCATCGTTGCCCGGGCCGGCCGGAGGCGCAGGCGGAGAACCGGCCGGAGCCTGCTGCTCATTATTGGCATCGGAACTGCTCGATTTGGAGTCGAGAAACTGAAAGTTCTGGACGACCACCTCGGAGATGTACTTCTTGTTGCCCTCTTTGTCATCATAACTGCGATTTGAGATTCGTCCCTCGATATAGACCTGCGAACCCTTGTGCATGTACTCTTTGAGAACCTCGGCCTGTCTGCCCCAGGCTACGATATTGTGCCAGGTGGTGGACTCTTTCTTCTGCCCGTCCTGCCCTGACCAGCGCTCGCTGGTCGCCAGCGAGAAACTGGCTACGGCCTTGCCACTGGGTGTATAGCGCAGATCGGGATCTTTACCCAGTCGCCCTATCAGAATTGCTTTGTTGACGCTCATGATTCCCCTTTCATAGAAAAGTATAACGCGCCGGGAATATACATAATGGCGACCTCTCCTGTCAAGGACGAGGATATTTTGCTTGATGGCTCAATATAAATGGGCTATCGTATGCGATACTTTTGGAGAAACACATAATGCCAAACAATATTGACACAAATCAGGCCATAACAACCATCAAGCGATTTCTCACCGGCAATCTGCTGCAATCCGGCCTCAACGGATTCGTTATTGGCGTATCAGGCGGGGTGGATTCGGCGGTGTCAGCATCCCTGGCGGTCGAAGCTGTCGGCAAGGAAAAGGTGCTGGGGCTGATGCTGCCCTACCGGACCTCATCAGATAGTTCCATCACTGATGCCCTGAAGCTGATTGAGAAACTCGGTATTGAACACCGACGGATCGACATATCACCTATGGTGGATGCTTATTTCCCGGCAATAGACGACAGCAACCGACTCCGGGCCGGCAACAAGATGGCGCGCGAGCGGATGTCGATTGTGTTCGATGTGGCCGCTGAGACCGGGCGCCTGGTTCTCGGCTCCGGCAACCGCACCGAGATTTGCCTCGGCTACACGACCTGGTATGGCGACTCGGCCTGCTCGGTCAACCCGGTCGGAGAGTTGTACAAAAAAGAAATCAGGCTGCTGGCCAAGGCTCTTGGTGTGCCGGACAGTATTATCGCAAAAGCTCCCTCGGCCGACCTCTGGCAGGGTCAAACCGACGAGGGTGAGCTCGGTCTCACCTACGAACGGATCGACCAGCTTCTCGAACTGCTAATCGACAGCGGCGAGACCTCAATGTCCGCCCTGACATCGTCGGGATTCGACCAGACTGAGATCAGCCGGGTAGTATCACTTATCAACCTCAACAGCTTCAAACGCAAGATGCCGCCGATAGCTCCGCTGGGACGCAAGGCGGTTCCGGAGTTGGTACCGCTGAAGGACTAATGGCGAATTTCATGAGTCACGAAAACGGTAAGCTGTACCTGGTCCCAACGCCTATCGGCAATCTGGCTGACTTCACCCGTCGAGCCATGGAAGTGCTCGAGCAGGTTGAAATCGTAGCGTGCGAAGACACCCGCCACAGTGGCTCGCTTCTGAAGAAACTCGGCCTTCACAAAAAGCTTGTCAGCTATCACGATTTCAACGAAGCCGGTCGGGCCGCGCAGCTTCTGAAAGTGCTTCATGAGGGCAAGTCGATTGCGGTGGTGACCGATGCCGGCTCACCGGGGATTTCCGATCCGGCCTATCGCGTCGTGAAACTAGCCACCGAGAACAATATCACGGTTGTCCCCCTTCCCGGGCCGACGGCGATTATCCCCGCCCTGACAGCTTCCGGGCTGCCCACTGATCGATTCTTTTTCGAAGGATTTCTGCCCAATAAATCGACGGCGCGGCAGAACCGCCTGGCTAAGCTGAAAGAAATGGACCATACCCTGGTGTTTTACGAATCACCACACCGCGTACACAAGAGTCTGACGGAGATGCTCAACACCCTGGGCGATAGGCCGGCCTGTCTGGCCCGGGAAATAAGCAAGCTGCATGAGGAGTTTATCAGGGGAACAGTAGAGTCCATACTGGAACAAATCGCCGGCAGGACAATCAAGGGCGAGATAGTGCTGGTGGTGGCTGGCCGGCCAAAATCCGGAAAGAAGGGCAAGGGCGATGACGAATAAGACACCCTCACGCTCCTACCCCTTTGATTATCTTGTCATGGGCTACTGCACCCTGATGGTGTTGCTGATACTGGTGCTGGGGCGACCGCTGGGTGAATACTTCTGGGAACTGGCCTTCTACATTGGTACGGTGGTGTTGGCCTTTGTAATCAGACGGTATGTCGATGAAACCCGCGGGAGGTTGCACGCCTTTGTGCGCTTACTATACCCGGCGGCCATGTTTACGCTTTTCTACACCGCGACCGGTGGAACAATGTTTTTGCTGTTTGATCATTTTCTCGACAGCAGCCTGGTTACTTTCGAGCGCGCATTATTCGGTGTCAATCTCACTCTGTTTATAGATCAGCACCTCCTCAATGTCTGGGCCACGGAGATTTTCTCTCTGACCTATTTCTGCTACTACTTCATGATCCCCGGTTTCCTGATTATCCTGTTCGTGAGGAAAGATTACGAGGTTATCAAAATCTCGCTGACGGCGATTTGTCTGACATTTTTCGTCTCATATCTGCTGTTTTTTCTTTATCCCATCGAAGGCCCGCGCTACTTTTTTTCAGGAAGCTATATCAATGCCGTTGAAGGTCTACTGTTTCGACACCTGGTCGAAATGGTTATAAATAACGGGGCAGTTCGCGGCGGGTGTATGCCTTCGACCCATTTCGCCGTATCGCTGGTGATTTTGATGCATTGTTTCAGACTCTATCGCCGTATCGGATGGTCTCTCCTGCCCATAAATGTGGGGCTGGCTATCGGCACGGTCTGGGGAAGGTTTCACTATATCTCTGATGTCTTCGTGGGAGGTGCCATCGGCGCGATTGCGACTTTGATTGTCTGGAAATACTATGAGCGCTGGACCCAGAAAACTTCGAGAGATATGAGTCCGAAAGAAAGTGAGGCTGTTCGTGTATCCTGAACTATTCCATATCGGCCCGATTCCTATCCGATCCTACGGGGTCATGCTGGCTATTGCCTTTTTCGCGGGCGTGATATACCTCTGGCTGATTGCCAAAAGAGATAAGAAGCCGTTTGAGCCGTTCCTGGCTGTGGCCTACATCTCGATATTTGGTGGCGTGATCGGCGGACGTCTGGCGTATGTTCTGTTTCACCTCGATGAGTTTTCCGGCCACTGGAGTGCGACCTTCAATCCGTTTGCCGACGGACAGTTCGGTATTGCCGGGATGAACCTCTATGGCGGTGTACTCCTGGCCATTATCGGGACCATCGTTTACTGCTTCTGGAAAAAGATCCCGCTGCTTGAGATTTTAGATTATTTCGCTCCGGCCTACGCCCTGGGACTAGCTTTTGGGCGGATCGGCTGTTTTTTGAACGGATGCTGTTTTGGGACTCCTTCTGACCTGCCCTGGGCGGTCGTTTTTCCGACCGGTTCGATTCCGTATTCCGTGTTCGGCAGCGCCCACCTGCACCCCTCGCAACTGTATACTTCATTCTACGGACTGGCACTGTTCTTCCTGACGCATTATATCCTTAAACACCGCCGGATTCCGGGGGTCGTCGCTTCTGTTTTGTTCATGACCGCGGCCGTGTTTCGCGTTCTCATTGAGTCAGTGCGCTATTACGAAGAAGCCATGTATTTCACTGTTGCCGGCGCTCGCATTACCTACAACCATGCTATCGCGGCCGCGCTGTTTCTTTTCGGCCTGGGCATTCTGGTGGTTCAACTGCGGAAGCGTAGAACCTCACCCGTGGACTAAATCTAACTTGCTCAGCCTCGAAAGCTATTGACTCCGCATTCTTGATTTCTATATTGATTTTTATTGATAACATCACAACTGGCTTCACACCGGAAATAGTCCACCACTTCATCGTTTCAGCATCCGTTTGACGGGCAGTAGATTAGACGTTTTATTGCGCTCGGAGGGGTCAAGATGCTCGAAAAAAAAGGTCGGTTTTTTCATCAAGTGAAGGACAATTTACTACGGCCGGTATCTTGCTATGACTCCCGGCCCGAATTCGTCTAATCGACTGAATGAATTTCTGTTAAAATATGACTATTTTTGTGGTTTTTCTGACTAGAATGGCCGATAGAATAGAATAAACATGACAGTAAAATGACAAACTAAACATGGTTTAAGGAAAGAACCGCTATGGTTAAACAACATTTTCCGGGGAGAGCAGTCAGATTTGCGCTGGCTGTCACCACCATGCTGCTCGCGGCTGCCTTGCTTTATGCCGGTGAATCCCAGGTTGATGATGAAACCTGTCTGGCCTGCCACGACGGATACGATGCTACAGTAAAGAACACAGCACACCGACTCGGTTCCTCGATGACGTCTCCTGCCACCGATGTAAGCTGCAGTAGTTGCCACACCGGCGCGGCTGAGCACGCCGATGACCCGTCTGCGGACAATATCATTAACCCGGAGAACCAGACCGGCCAGGAAGCCTTCAACACCTGCACGACCTGCCATATCGCTCACGTCGAGCTGGATAACTACGGATCAGATCCGCACAACGATATGCAGCTAAACTGTGCCGGTTGCCACCGCATTCACGATGACAACGCGCGGCTTCTGATTGACAACGAGAACAAATTCTGTTTTCAGTGTCACAGCGATGTCGAGGCTCGCTTTCACCTGCAGTCGCAGCATCCGGTCCTGGCCGACAACCTGACCTGTCTGAGTTGTCACCGCTTCAGCAAACGCCAGGACAATAACGCCTCATACGATTTCCAGCGTGTCTGCCAGGACTGCCACCCCGAGCAGGCCGGACCGTATCTTTACGAGCACGGGGCCACGAGCGCCTACTCGGTGCAGGGCGGCGGGTGTGTGGAATGCCACGATCCGCATGGCAGCGCCAATGACCGCCTTTTGAAACAGTCCGGCAATAATCTCTGTGAGGGATGCCATTTCGTGCCCAGGCACAAGACGGCTCACGGCAGCCTTTGGAAAGACTATGCCTGCCAGAGCTGCCACAGTGATCTTCACGGGTCCTTCACTAATGGAATGTTGCTCGATGAGAACCTGCCGGCCAAGCTGGGTCTGGACTGTTATCAGAGCGGCTGTCATTCAACCAACTAATAGTGAGGACAGGACAATGACAAAAAAGATTCTTTATCCTATTGGTTTCACCCTCGCCTGCGTTGTCTGCCTCGCCGCGTTTTCGTTCGCCGCCGGGGGGTCGGGCACGGTAAAGGCTGGCTATGTCCTCACCGATGAGGACGGCCACCGGGGGGTCAACCAGGAGACCTTCAACACCTATGAAGGCTTTGCCATATCAGTGGAGAATTTCAAATACCTCTTCGACAACGGCATAAACCTGAACGCCAATCTTCGCAAGGTCACGCTGAACAATCGCAACCTGTACGCCGCGATCGGCAAACCGGGCCTGTTTAACGTCTCTGCCCGCAACAGCCAGTACCGCCGGACTTACAGCTACGATGGCACTTCTTTCACCCGTCGCCGCTTCAGTTCGATGGAAGCGGACCTAAAGCCATTGAAAAACATCAGTCTGTTCGGCGGTTTCAGCCGAACCGACAAACACGGCGACAATCTTGCCGCCCTTCGCCCCGTGGCGGATACGGTGGAATTCAGTTCCGATTACACGCACACCTCGTTCCACGCCGGAGCCAAAGGCTTCTGCCCCTATGGCAACCTTCGCGTCGAATATCGCCGCTTTGATTACTATGATGACATCAACCCGGACAACGACCGTGAGGCCAATATCATCAGGGTGAGTGCCTTCTCGAAATTCCCACAGCACAACTGGCTGACAATAGCGGCCGGGTACACTTACCGTCAGGACAAGATGTATGAAACCGCGGCTGAATTGCGGACCGATCAGGCCTGGGGTGCCACCAAGATATATCTGGCGAACCATTTCCAGATCGACTACCGTCTCCTGTACGGCATCAGCAAACAGAAGCCATCATCGGTGGATACCGATCATTGGGTGAATACGGTCTCGCTGAGCAAAATCTGGCCGCGTCAGGGCGGCTTCCGGCTGGGCTTCGAAAGCCGCATCGTAGATGATTCCCTGAATCGCACCGGCTCGAACGGCATCCTTGCCGATCTCTGGTACAACGCCCTCGACCGTATCATCTTAAAAGGCGCCATCGCGTCGCGCAGCCGGGACATCAAGTCCGGAACGGTACTTATTGGCGACGAGGATTACTCGAGATATCGCGTATCAGCCAAATACGTCGGCAATCGCTGGGGTGATTTGTCGTTACGCTACGAGGGACGCGTTAAGGACAATCCCGACATCAACAGCAAGACCGACTACCGCGGCCTCACCGGCGCTATTAACCTGAAAACGAGGAATCTCGGTCGTGTGCTGTTTAGTTACAGCTACTACCGGGGACAATTCGAGAATCACAGCAGTGACGTCAGTTTCGAGTTTGCCGACAACGTCCTTCAGGCCACGGTGGAACCGGAGCTTTTCGAGAAATTGACCTTCTCCGCCGGCGGCACCTATTATAGAAGTCACCGCGACCGTGACACCGAAAAGCTGGGCCTGAAATTGTCGGGACGCTATGACCTCGCCATGCGCCATGCAATCGAGGTTACTTACAGTCTGCTGACGTACGACGATTTCCTCGTCAGCTCAGACTATTACACAGGCAATATCGTAGAAATTAACCTTATAAAAGACCTCAAATTGTAGAAGGAGTCATTATGCGAGGCAAAATTATAGTAACCCTGATTCTGGCAGCGACTCTTTTCGTCATGGTCAGTTGTGAACGTGAAGTCACCGAGACCATCGTGGTCGCGGAGAATACCGAATGCTTCACCTGTCACAATGACCAGGACTTTGGAGATGAAGTGGTTGCCGCCAAGGTACAGTGGGATGCCTCCGTGCACGCTACCGGAGGGAACTTCGAGCGTGACGGTACCAGTTGTTCACAGTGCCATACCAACGAAGGCTTCAAGGCCTTCCTGACCACGGGTGAGACCATCAACCCCGAGAACCCGTCCCCAATCGGCTGCTTCACCTGCCACGCTCCGCACACGGAAGGTGATTTCAGCCTTCGGACCAGTATTCCGGTCGACTTTGTAGCCGGCGGAACCTTTGATCTGGGCGCGGCCAACCTGTGCGCCAACTGCCACCAGGCCCGGGCACACAGCCCGATGGTGGAGGCCGACACGATCATACTCACCTCCAGTCGCTGGGGACCGCACCACAGTCCGCAGGCCAACATCCTCACCGGGCAGGGTGCCTATGCCTTTGATGTGGACGGTTACGACTCGTCACCGACTCACGGCAGCATTCCCGATGGCTGCATCAAATGTCACATGGCGGAAGCTTATGGCGCCCAGGCCGGCGGCCATGTCTTCGGCATGACCTACCTCTATCATGGTAGCGACGCAGACTATGTCGCGGGTTGCGAGGCTGAGGGATGTCATTCGGAATTGGATGATTTCAACCACGACGGTGTTCAGGATTCCGTGGCGATGCTTCTCGATACGCTGGGATTCTACCTGCAGGATGCCAGCATCCTCGATGCTGACCACCTGTTTGATCTGCCGGCCAATGATACCCTTATCATTACGGCTGACGAAGCCAAGGCGGCTTTCAACTTCCTGTTCTTCCTGGAAGATCGGTCGCTGGGAATCCACAATCCGGCTTATGCTCTCGAAGTGCTCAGTGCTTCCGTCGAGGCCATAAAACCGGCTCCGTAAGAAGATTCCTCATTCTGTATTAGACGCATGAGCAAAAGCCCCCTCACGGTGAGGGGGCTTTTGTTATATCTGTATATCAGTAGCTTTACTACCGGTCACTGAATTCACCGGACAGAATGGTTTTGTCCTGTCCTACAATCCAGCCCTTGTTGGCATTGACGAACGATACTGAGAATAACCACTTATCCAGCCCCACTATGCTTTGGTCAAACCAT
>JAUXCD010000035.1 GCA_030619085.1 Candidatus Zixiibacteriota bacterium | reverse complement strand
TCGATATCCCCCTTGGCGCTCTTGACAGATGTAATCTTGCCGCCGGAGGTGGTAATACCGGTTACCTCGCTATCGTACACGATTTCGACACCCAGTTTGCGGGCTGCCTGTTCGTAGCCGGTGAGAAATTCGTGCGGGTCCCCGAGCCCGTCATCCTTACAAAACGTCGCGAGTTTTAGGCCTTCCAGACTTATGTGCGGCGCGTATCGGGCGATTTGGTCGGGCTGAAGCAGGACAGCGTCCAGCCCAAGCGACTTTTGAAGTTCGTAAGCCTTTGTAAACGCCTCGACATCTTTGTCTTCCTCCAGTACGAACATATATCCGACCTGGTCAAAAAGGGCGTCATGCCCGGTGTCTTCTTTGAATCTCTCGAACATTTTCTCGGAGAGCATTGACATCTGGACGTTGATCTTGCTGCTGAACTGAGCGCGGATGCCGCCGGCCGCTTTAGACGTTGCACCCGCTCCGGGGAGAAGCTCTTTTTCAAGAAGTGTAATATGACCGAAGCCATCCTTCGCCAGATGGAAAGCCACGGCCATCCCAATAATCCCGCCGCCAATTATAACAGCATCAGCCTTCGTACGCATATCCATTCCTCATTTGCCAACACGATAGTGAACTTTTTCACGAGTAAAATAAAGAAATCACTCCTCGAAATCAAGGGGATTTGTATTCGCCGCAGGCGACTGGGCGGCGGATGGCTTAAATCTTTGCCGGGCGGCCAGAAACCCAAATTAAGACTTGGCTATGTATCTAAAACGGGATAGTTTAGCGTTGTCATGGCGTCACGAATCCTTTATAATCTCAGCAAGAAGTTCCGGTTTTCCGGTACCAACGTCCTTATAATTCTGTCACTTTTCGTGGGGATGGCGACTGCTTTCGGCGCTCTTGGCTTCATCTTTCTAATTCGTAATTTCAACGACATTTTCTTTGGCCTTAGCGACCAAATTCTCACCGAGACAATTGGCGAGCGGGGGTACAAGTACTGGCTGCCCGTTATTCCCATGCTGGGTGGGCTGCTGGTCGGTCCGATAATCTACAAATTTGCCAGCGAAGCCAAAGGGCACGGGGTGCCGGAAGTGATGAATGCGGTAGCCCGCATGGGGGGTATTATCCGGCCCCGCGTAGCGGTGGTGAAGACGATTGCCTCGGCCATCTGCATCGGCTCCGGCGGTTCGGCCGGCCGCGAGGGACCGATTGTTCAGATCGGCTCTGCGATCGGGTCCACGGTCGGGCAGCTTTTCCGGATGTCCGGTGATCGGGTAAAAATCCTCGTCGGTTGCGGCGCTGCAGCCGGGATCTCGGCCGTTTTCAACGCCCCCATCGCCGGTGTGATCTTTTCGCTGGAAATCATCTTGGGTGATTTCACCATCAAGACTTTCTCCCCGGTGATTCTCGCTTCGGTCGTTGCTTCCGTTATCAGTCGCACTTTCCTTGGTGACCACCCGGCGTTTGATGTTCCCGAATACTCACTGGTGTCCGCTTGGGAATTTCCCTTGTACATTTTGATGGGCTGCCTCATGGGTGGATTGGGGGTCACTTTCACGAAGGTTCTGAACTCATTCGAGGATTTCTTCGATAATCTGAAGATGAATCCGATGCTCAAGCCGGCCCTCGGCGGGCTGATCCTGGGCGGGATAGCGATCTTCTATCCGCAGATACTGGCTGACGGGTACGAGACGATTAGCCTGACGCTCTATGGCAACATGGCGGTCGGCCTGCTGGTGCTGCTTATTTTCTTCAAGATGATCGCTACGTCGCTGACACTTGGGTCCGGTAACTCCGGTGGTATTTTCGCGCCAGCGCTGTTTATGGGCGCCGTGGCCGGGGGAGCTTTCGGCGTTCTGATGAATTACCTGTTTCCCGGGGTCACGGCCACGCCTGGCGCCTATGCCCTGGTCGGAATGGCGGGCATGCTCGCCGCCGCCACCCACGCGCCGATAACTGCCCTGCTGATAATATTCGAAATGACCTCCGACTACCGCATTATTCTGCCGCTGATGGTCACAGTGGTCTTCTCGGCGCTGGTCGCTGGTCGCATATTCCCTTATTCCATTTACACGATGAAGCTGGCCCGAAAGGGAATCGACATCAAGGGCGGCCGGGATATCAACGTTCTTCGCTCGCACCAGGTGTGGGAGATTATGGATCGTGACTTCGAGACGATACCCGCTTCAATGCCTCTGGCGAGAGTTTTCCAGACGATTGAGAACTCGAGCGAATCGTATTTTATTGTTGTCGACGGGGCTAATCGCATGAAGGGCGTTCTGTCGTTTCAGGATATTCGCTCTTTGCTCAGTCAGCATTCGCTGGATTTTCTCGTGATTGCTCAGGACCTCATCAAGTCCGACACGATTCGGGTAAGCTCGCAGGATACTCTGGAGCAGGCCTACCATTCGTTCGGACTGTCTGATTTACAGATGATTCCAGTGGTGGACACCAACGACCCCGATCGCGTCATCGGCGTTATTCGCCGGAGTGACCTGATAACCTATTACAATAAGCGGCTGCTTGATACGCTACGTCGATGACGGTGTGATTCCCTGACAACGATTATTCGAAAGCTATCGTTTGGTCGGTTGGTTACGCCCCGCACGCGGCTGGAAACGTGGAAGCGTGATTCTGAATGATACGCCATGCCCGGACCTGGATTGGATCGTGATCTCCCCGTGGTGCTGCTTGACGATCCTCATGCAGGTGAGTGATTCCGCGCCGTGACCCTTTTTGATGTCCAGGTTTTTGTCAAACATCTTCTCCGCAATTTCATCGGAGATACCGCCACTATTGTCGGAGATGTCCAGAAACACCAGGTCGCTGTTTGTGTCATAGTCGAGCTTGATACTGATCTCTCGATCATACGGGTTGTCGTCGGCTTTTTCCTCGATAGCACGCTCTTCGGTAGCATCGGCGCCGTTCTGCAGCAGAATCGTTATGAGGCGCTGCATCTGGCTGACGTCCATTTCGATATCCGGGAGATCCTGATTGATGTCGAGAGTGAAGTGAATCGGCCGGAACCGGGCTTGATTCTTGAGCGAGAAGAGGACATCCTCGATCAACCCCTTGAGGTCGTAAGTGATGAATTCCGTATCGGGTCGGGCGAGATCGGTGAGGGAATCGACATAGGCTTTTATACCGGTCAGTCCGTCTGAGACGGCTCGGCGCGTATCTTCGGCCTTTTCAACAGGGCTGTCGGCATCGGACGTCTTATCGATTCGGTCACTCAGTACGTCCAGCAGATGATTCAGGCGGTAGGCGATTTTGTCTGCCATCTCGCCCCGAGCGGCATGCTTCTCTGAAAGTATGATGTACTTCTCCATGATGTTGCGCTCGGTAATGTCCTCAATCATGATCATCAGGCAGGTCTGGCCCGCCATTGCCCGGTGCAAAGGCACCATCTTCAGGGTAAGGACTTTCTCCATGTAGCCGGTGTTGTGGAAATACCTGGGTTCGATAAAAGTCTGATAGCTGGTCAGAGCGGTAGTGATCATATATTGCCAGCGCGCCTGTTCCTTTTCGCCCAGAATGTCCCACAGTTGGCTGGGTGTTTCCGAATCGCCCAGCAGCCAGATGTCGCCGCGATTGACATCGAATATCTCCATGGCCGCCGAATTGAGCGCGGCCAGGTTGCCCCGGCTGTCGATGACGATCACACCCGCCGGGAACTTGTTGAGGACGGTCCGGTAAAAAACGCCGGCGTCACCGTTGATAGTTGTTGTATCGAGATAATGCAGTACGACACCAAGCCATGTGGCTACGGCCTCGGCCAGTTGGCTATACAGCTTTGATTGATTTGCGTTCGCCGATGACCAGGACAGGTACAGAGCTCCCCTCTCATTCTCCGGCGTCCTGACCGGTAAGCAGCAGACAAATTCGTTTCCCGGCTCAGCCACGCCCTCAGAATAAATGCCGGACCCGGCGTTCGGGTCCTGTATGCAAACGGTGCGATCAGTCTGAACAACACGATGGGCCACGGCTTCTACGGTGTGCGTGATCCCGTCGGCGCCCGCCAGGTCGTCAGCACTGTAATCGGTCTTTGGGTGGAGTTCGCCGCGCATGTCAGGCCAAAGCAACACGCCGTAATCGACCTGGAGCCACTCCATGAGCCGTAGAAACTGGAGTTTCATTCGTGATTCATGATCATCGGACGTGTCCAGGCTGAGCTCCGCCAGCGATTGGTACAGAGCGGCGGGGTCAATTGACGAGTTGCCGTGGCCGCAAATTACGGCTGCTGTGGCGGCAAACTTGCGGAAGGCTTCGACGGCAAGGCCGGTGGCATCGTCCCCGGCCGATTTCGCCGTCCCCGATGATTGGATTATTTTAAAATCCGTGGTATTCTCGTGGTTCGTCATTTTCTCACCGAAAGTTACTCTCAAGTCAAAACGTGTGCATTATTACAAGTATCGGAATGCAGCCGGGGAGGCTTGAATATTGCGTGAAAATCGTTGATGCCCGACAGGCGAATCAGCGGGGATCGCTTATTTCGGTTAGGGAGAAAGGCTCGGACTTAAACTTGTAGATATTACGGCCCTGGCCAGTCACTTGGAGGAATTTCTTGAAGAGATACTTCATGGGCGACTCCGACTGACCGGGGTCATCTCGGCCGGTTACAAAATCAACGATGCTCGAGCGGGCGCAATCCAGTTCCACTTCCAGGATATATCGGATATCGATATTCAGGGAATCCACCAGGGCGACATTGACCACCACTGAGTCGGCCAGGAACGCGTGAAGTTTCGGCAGGGACACAAAAGACCTCGAAGCGGCACTGTCAGAAGAGGGACCCTCGACAAGATAATCTTCAGTGATAATACGGTAGCTGATTCTTATGTAGCCGGTGGTGTTAGCCATGTTTTCCGCTCCCCAGAGCCGGCGGGGACGAAGCAGGGCGATGTCGTAGGCGATGAGATAGTCGACACCTTCCCGCAGGTTTTCCAGCCACTGCGAGGTAACGAGTGCCGAGAGGTCAACCCAGCTCTGAAGGTGTCCGTTGCTTCGCTGGATGCCGTACTCGAGTTGATCGACCTCATTGGCCCGACTCGACGGTGTCGCGGCCAAAACCGCCGAGGCGATCAGGGCTATAGCGAAAAGCCGTTTCATTTGTTTTTATACACTAGAAGGCGCTTGTCAGGCGCACATATACCTTGGGATCGTCTTTGCCGGAGCTGTCCAGGCGTTTGGCTATATTGACCTTGAAATCGTTGCCAAAATATATACCCAGCCCAATATCATGCCTCACCTCATCATCGTCGGTGAATTTGGTGTTATTGGTGATCCGACCGGCATCCCAGAACACCGAGGCGGACAGGTCGCTCCTGGGGAAGTCTATCCGGTACTCGGCATTGGCCATCCAGAACCGGCTGCCCATGAACTCCTTATGGTAATAACCGTAAAGCGTCCCCAGGCCGCCCAGGTAGAACCGTTTGTACATCGGCAGGTCGCCGTCTGAGCCACCGTACATCGCCGACATGATTAACATCGCCCGACGGTTGACTTTCTGCAGACGGGTTAGCCGCATCGAATAGCGACGGTAATCGAAATCCGACTGCAAATCTTCGTTCGACCACTGCAGATTAGCAAAACCCTGCCACGCGGAGTTGGAATAAGGCTGGCCTTTGTCGCGCGCGTCGTAGGTTACCTGAAAATCCATGTAGGCATTGGTAGTGGTGTCGATTTCACCTATCGAATAGGAACGATACGGGTTGTACACACGTCCGAAATTCCGGTTGAAATCCTTATTCTTGCCAAACAGCGACCACAGTTTGGAATGGGAGCGCAGCCAGTTGGTCTCTTCATACCGATACCGTGCCTCAATCTCGAAGTGTGACATCGGTTTTGCCCGGAGAAACAGAGACCCGCCTTCCGCTTCGTAGTAGTCCTTGAAATCCTCGTTGACGACAAGCGCGAAGGTAGTGTTCTCCGCGTCGTTCAGCAACCAGTCGTCATCGGACGCCAGCCGCCGATAGACAGAGCCGCCGATGGCAATGGGGAAGTGCCGTATGAGAACCTGTTCAAAGCCAAAGTCATAGCGCCAGCGGTCGGAGGCAAAACCGTAGCCCAGTTGACCGTAAAGCACGGGCAACACGGAATCGGGGTCCTCGAATCTCAAGCCCATATAAGGCACGGCGCCATCGACGCGATTGTATTTGAAATCCGTCGTCACTGTCAGCATATCTTCGTGGCGGGAAAATCTATGCCGCCTCTTGGTACGCTGCTCATCGCCAGTATAAATCTCACCGTAGGCCGAGGCATCGCGCGCCAGATCGGCCCGCCCGGTAATAGTGGCAACATCACCGCGCACGACTGCTCCGGAACCAATATAAATATCGCCGAATAATGAGATTACATCCTCGTTGACCTCGCCGTACACTTCGATATCACCCGCGACGGTGAAGACGAATCCCCTGATAAAATCGTCATCCTCAATCGACACCTGGCCGCCGAATCTGGTAAAGTTGCCACGTCGGACCTTGCTGACGCTACCTTCGCGATCAGTGAGTCTGTAGAATTTTATCTGGAGATAATCATCGGAGCCAAATACGCGAATCTTGGAGATATTGTCGTACGGGAAACGCTCACCGCCGACCGTAAGAGCGTCATTGTCAAAGACGATACCGTCGCCGACCGTAACTTGGTTCGCTTCGGTGCGAATGCTTTTCTTTGATCGATGCATCGTCTGTTCCTGACCGTCGGAAAAGGCAGTCACAACAATCTGGTCGCCTTCCAGACCGACCTCAAAATACTCAGTATCTTTCTGCTTGGATTTGTACTGCTTGTAATCCTGGTATTCCTCCGCCAGTACCGAGGAGACACCAAGCAATATGACAACGATGCCGACAACGAGAAATCGTGCGATTCGCGATATGGATGAGAGCTTTCCGTGCATTATGAACCTCCGTTTTCTAAAGTCATAGAACAAATTCCGTGCCGGCAAGTCAAGTTGTGAAAAATCAAGGGATTACAGGTTTTTTGAGGTTTCGGGTGTGTGAATTATACACGGCGGGGCACAGAAATCAGTCAAGATTCTTCAGGCCGAGCTCTTTAATCTTACGTGAAAGGTTGGCGCGGTCAACCTTGAGGGCACCAGCGGCGCGCGTGATATTGCCGTCGCATTCGGCCAGGGTCGCAACGATAATATTCTTCTCGAAGTCGCGCACGCGTTCGCTCAGCGGCTGGTCGCCACTTGTTTTCTCCGACGGACGCGTGTCGCCGGAGAGCATGCGGCGAAGGTCCTCTGCTTCGACAGTCCCGCCGCCACAGAGAATAGTCACGCGCTCGATAATGTTCTTTAATTCGCGGACATTGCCGGGAAACGGAAGGGTCGAAAGATACGCCATAGACTCAGGCGCCAGCCGGCAGGATTGGGACGGATCATAGCGCTTGAGAAATTCGCCGGCCAGCAGCGGTACGTCATCGAGACGTTCCCTGAGTGCGGGCACGTCGATTGTTAGAACGGAAATGCGGTAGTAAAGGTCTTGGCGGAATTTCCCCGCTTCGATCTGCTCTTTGAGATTCTTGTTGGTGGCGCACAGCACCCTGACATCAACCTTCCGTTGGGCAGTCTGTCCCAGCGTCTCGACCTCGCCGCCTTCCAGGACGCGGAGCAGTTTGGCCTGGCAATCGGCTGGCAGATCGCCGATCTCGTCGAGAAAGATAGTCCCGTTGTCGGCCAGAACAAACTTCCCCGGATAATCACGCACGGCTCCCGTAAAAGCGCCTCTCCGGTGCCCGAACAATTCCGATTCAAACAGGGTGGGAGGGATGCCCGGGCAATTGACTTTGATGAACGGTTTATCGCGACGGTTACTCTGGAGAAACAACCGCGTCGCCACCAGTTCTTTGCCGGTGCCGTTCGCGCCGGTGATCAGGACGGTAGCGTCGGAGACAGCCATGCTGCCGATAGTCTCCAGAAGTTTCTTTATCGGACGGCTGTTGCCGATAATACGTGAACTGTCGTCGATCTCCTCTACCATCACTGTCCTCTGACGGTTGGCCGCGACCAGTTTCATGGCCATCTTTACCGATGAGATAAGTTTCTCAGGCGGTACCGGTTTCTCGAGGTAGTCGATCGCCCCCAGACGGACGGCTTCCAGTGCGGTGGGAATATCCGACTGACCGGATATTACCATAACCAGCGAAGAACTGCTTTCCTGACCAATCCGCTTGAGAAAGTCTATCCCCGAAAGGCCGGGGAGATTCAGGTCGAGTAGTATCAGGTCGAAGTCTGTTTGCGAGTACTTTTTCAGGGCTTCTTCGGCCGAGGCCGCGGTCTGGGTGCGAAAGCCCTCGTCGTCAAGAAGGGATGAGAATCCAGAGGTGATATTGAGTTCGTCGTCAACTATGAGAATCTTTTCGGCCATGTTTCTACTCCACCGGCAGCAATATTGATACGGTTGTGCCGTGGTTCGGTTTGGAGTCGATAAGCACTTGTCCGCCCAGTTCGCTAATGGTTTTCTCCACGACCGCCAGACCCAGGCCACTGCCTTTGTCCTTGGTAGTGAAATATGGCATGCGAGCCGAGCGCATCGTCTCGGGCGACATCCCGGCGCCGAAATCCCGCACGCTGATATTTACCAGTTGGGTCTGCAGCGTCAATGACAGAATGATTTTACCACCCGGCCGGGAAGCATCGATGGCGTTCTTCAGCAGGTTATGCACCGCCTCGCGGAAGTAAGTGGGATCGATGCGGGCCTGGACGATCTCCGTCGGCAAATTTAGGCTGAAGTCGAAATTGTCCAGTTGCTCGCGGTAGAGTTCGACCACGGAGGTCAGCAGGCTGTTGAGGTCGGTCAGTTCGATCTTCGGGGGGGGCAGCTTGGCCAGTTCCGAGAAACGCTCGGCCAGGGTAGTCAGATGCTTAATCTCCTCCGACGCAGCCAGTAGCGGCTGGCGAATCTTCTCATACTGGTCCGATTGATTGAGCGCTTTCTCGATGCGGTAGAGCGACACAAGAATGGGTTGCAGAGGGTTTTTGAGTTCATGGGCGAAACGCCGGGCGACATTGCGCCAGGCGGCAACGCGTTCGGTCTGGGCCAGCCGGGTGGTGGTCGTGTTGAGTTGTCGGGCCATCTGATTGAAACTGGTAATCAGCGTCTGTATTTCCCCCGTGGACGAAGTCGTCACCTGTTGGTCAAAATCACCCTCGGCAATCTTCTGGGATGCCTCGCTCAGCGCCGTGAGGGGATCGGAAATGCTGCGAGCGAACCGGCCGGAGAAATAGTAGGCAAGGATTACGGTTATTACCGCCAGCACGAAAAACACGGTGGCGAGGAAATATATAAAATTGAGCTTAAGGTCCCGACGGGAACTCTCCGAGGCGAACCGGCTCTGGGCCGCGGTCAGCAAGTCAGAATACTCCTCCGAATGGACAAAACCGGCAAAAGTCATGCAACCGTCGTCGTCGGCGCGGCCGGAATACTGCACCACGGTTTTCCCGGTCACGATAACGCCGCGCATGCGGTCACGTCCGGCCCGGGCAATATCGCGAGCCGCACTTTCTGCCATAGCCTCACTTTGTATTATCGGGGACAGCTCTCCGTTGCAGGCACGGAAAGCGAAATCGACGAGATTGGAGTCAGACGCAGCTGGTGACCCAGACAGAAAAGCATCTGCCCGGTCATAAAGCAACTGGTGGAAATAGTCGGCCAGTTCCGTCGGAGAGGCGGAATGTTCGGTGGCGGTGATGTCACTGGTTTCGACCGCCACGTAATATCCGGCCAGAGTTAACAGTACCGCCGGAACGAGCGTGAAGGTGAGAAACAACCTAAGCAGCTTTTTCCCGAACGGCGACGTCATGATCACGAATTCCTGTATCGGGAACTGTAGTCAGCCAGCGCCTGGACATGCGCCTCGAAAGCTATATTGTCGGGAAGACTGTCAAATTTGAAATACCGGACTTCGAGGGCGTCATCGGATGCCTGCATTGAACCGCCCACGATATCGGCCAGGTAGAGAATCAGCAAGGCGTTCACGCGCGGATCGTCATTGCCGGAATAGATGTCGAACAGGGACTTGAGCTTGACGTCCAATCCCGTCTCTTCCTTGAGTTCTCGAACGGCGGTTTCGGTGGGGTGCTCGTTCCACTCCATGAAGCCGGCCGGCAGGCACCACCATCCGACCCGCGGCGGATGAGCCCGCTTGACCAGAAGTACCCGGTCATCCTCTACGATGATAGCGCCAGCGGCAGGAATGGGGTTCTGGTAAAAGACAAAGTCACAGTCATCCCGAGCGCACACCATGCGCGGCAGGCCGTCGGTCTGTTTTTCCACTAGTTCCCCGCCGCAGAAAGGGCAGATGCGGTAGCCGCCATGCTGTTGCTTGCGTCGGAAGAGTTTCTCTGAGTCGAATTTCTTCTGTCGGTCATCCATGGTATTCCAGTGCGTCATTCATTTTAATGGCAACGATGGTGGTGTCATCGCGGGGCGGATCGGTCGGGTCAAAGGCGAGGACGTCTTCGAGTATATGTGCCATAAGGTCACAGGCATCCTCATTGCGATGACTGTGGACGAACTCCCTGATTCTGTCCTCGGTGTACTCTTGCTCCTGGTCGTCCATTGCTTCTGACAAACCATCGGTGAACAAAAACAGAATGTCATCCGACCCCAACACGGTCTTGGCCGATTGGTACTCCATGTGCGGCAAAGCGCCGACAACCAGTCCGCCCACCTGCAGCAGTTCCATGCTGCCGTCCCCCCGAATCAGGATCGGATAGTTGTGACCGGCATTGGAATAATGAAACTCGCCCGTGTCAGGGTGGAGTTCACCGTAGAACAGGGTGGCGTATTTCTCAGATGACGTTGTTGTGACTACCTGCTGATTGAGGTGCTTGAGCATCGTCGGAATAGAGTTGCCGTTAGTGACCTCGCTGCGGATGATGGCCTGGATCTGGGCAATCATCAGGGCGGCGGGCATACCTTTGCCCGAAGCATCGGCTATCACGACCCCGATACAACCGTTGTCGAGCTCGATGAAGTCATAGAAGTCACCTCCGACCGTGCGCGAGGGTGTCGAGAGAGCCGAGATCTCTGAGCACGTCAGCTTCGGCGGTTCCGATGGCAACAGGTCCAGTTGAATCTGGCGGGCCATGGAGACCTCTTCCTGCAGCCTTATGCGTTCCAAGGACTCGACGTACAACCGGGCGTTGGTCAGGGCGGTGACCATCTGGTTGGACAAAACGCCCAGGAGGTTGAGATCGTCCGATGAATACCGGTAGCCGGTGATCTTATCGGTGAGAGCCAGGAATCCAAGCAAGTGCTTGGCATCCTTCATCGGCAGAATAAGACGCACGCGCCTTTCGTCGAGAATGCGGGCCAGTTCGGAATTCTCGCGGTAGTCATGAAGCGCTCTGATCTGGGTCGGGTTGTCCAGCAGGTTTATGCCCCGCAGCATCATGTCGCTACGCTCGATTACGACCTGCCGGGGATATTCGTCACTCGGCACGGTGGCGTATTCGTTGATGGTATCGTTGAACAGGACAAAATGCACCCGGTCAACCAGCAAGAAGGTCTTCAGTGTCTCCTCGATAATCTGGCGCAAGTGGGCCGGATCGAACTGTGAAATTACCTGGCGGGAGAAGCGCTCGATGATATTGCGGTGGTCGCTCCTGGTTCGCAGGAACATGGAACGGATGGCGTTATCGATCCAGTTGTTGATCGGCTGAAACAGCAGCAGGAGGATGATAATGAAGGCATAGCTGACTAACTCAGCCTGCTCACCGAAGATGGGCGAGAAGAACTGCTTCGACTGCACCACCAACAGAATGTACACGGCCACCAACAGGGCGGACGTTATCGTGTACACGAACGACTGTCTGAAAATCAGCCGCACGTCCAGGAACTGATACCGAATTGTGGCAAATATGAAGATTCCGGCTCCGCACAGCAGGGCGGCAATAAGCAGGCTGTTAGTAACATTTTCCGAGAATCGGTAGGGGAGAATGGTTGACCCCAGCCGGGCGATCACGAACAGGCCCAGGCCGATTCTGGTCCCCCACAGCACCACCTTTGTCTGCGAAAGCAGCCGGGGGTTGGAAAGATACCGCCTTCCCGATTCAAGGAAGTATATGGCCGTGAAAACATATAACAAGTTGACGATGCCGAAAACCGCGGCGTGGTTGGTGCGCACATAGCTCACCAGGAGCAACAGCCACGACAATAGTCGCGACAGTGGTCCCAAGATCAAGGTGGACACACCCTCTTCGCCCGCACCTATCTCCAGCGCGGCCAGTATCTGCGTGAGATTTCCGAAGAACAGCACCACTATCAGATGAATTACCTGCGGAATGAAAACAATATATAGCAGGCGCTTGTGGCGGAAGTTCCGGAAGCGGTCGATGGGGTAGATCCACGAGAATACGAGCAGGAAGGGGAAGAAGAACTCCCATAGGTGATAGAAGCTGTAAAGGGTAGAGTCCTCGAAATTGATCGGCACAGTGGCCGAATGGCTGATAACCATACCCAGGGCCATGAAGATGGGTCCGAGACCCGCCAACCCGAGCATAGCTCCGGTGACCCGGTTGAGGCGGCTGCTAAAACTGTCCCTGGTAATCGTAATAGCCAGAAATATCAGGAACCCGCCCGAAAGAAAATACAGAATAGTTTTTACTATTTCGGCACTCATAGCGCGCGCTTATTCAAACGCAACTACTGGATGGCTTTGGTGATGACCACTGTGGTTCCCTCGGGGGTGATCTTGAAATCAACCGAATCCATGAGGGATTTCACGATGAACAAACCGCGGCCCACTTCCTTCATCAGGTTCTCGTCGGCAATCGGACTGTCTATTGATTCGAATTTGAATCCGTTACCGTGGTCGGATACGTAAATCTCGACTTTTCTGTTTATCCACTTCAGGCAAACCTTAACGGATTGCTCGAATTCGGATTTGTTGCCGTGACAGATGGCGTTGTTGACAAGTTCTGACACGGATATTGCGATGTCGGCAATGACAGATTCGTCGATTTCGTAACCGCGCAGAACGCCTTCAATAAACAGGTCCACGTCCGCGAGAAACTCCTGGTTGGATGGAATACTTATCGTATTGCCCGAGATGACTGGTTTCTTCATTTAGCGATGCTCCAAAAAAACAGGCAGGACGCTACTGCCTACCTGCGACAAGGGGATTAACTGTCTTGAAAGCACTCTTTATTTAAACGCCTTAATGGCTTCTTCGACCGAATCGAAGGAGTCGAAAACCGAGACAAGCTTGGTGATGATGAGCAATGACTGAATCTTGTCCGTCACCTGGGCCAGCTTGAGTTCTCCACCGCTGTTGCGCAGCGAGGTGTAGCTCGAAATCAGAATTCCCAGCCCGGTCGAATTCATCCAGTCCACCTGTCCGAGGTCGATAATCACCTTTTTCTGATCATTCTCGATGCATTCATGCAGTTTGGTGTGAAGCAGGCTGGCGTCCGGGCCGCCCATGATCTTACCTTTTGGCTGCAGGATAATGATACCATCCTGCACGCGGTCACTTAGTTTCATCTGTATTGCGCCTCCGTATGTGGGATATAGTTGATACGATTGTCCGCCACCATTGTTCCTCGACATCGCCTGTGGGACAGGCTATGTCACCGTTCATGCCTGTAATGCACCGCATTGTCTTTGAATACACCACACCCCAAAGAGGGTGCGCCGAAATCGCGGCCATCTCTCTAAGTCGTTAATTAGCTTGTTATTGTGACCCAAGTCAAGGTGTTTTTGTGGCGGGTGGGAGGTATCACCTATCGACCGGCGCACCGATGCCGACTCAGACCGCTATTTTCTTCGGGCTACCCTTTATAGGCTTGTACTCCAACGCTTTGGTGGGGCAGAAACGGGCGCAGGCCGGGTCACCTCCGCACAAATCACACTTGACCACCAGCTCGTGCTGCTCATCGAGCAGCGAACATCCAAACGGACAGGCAGCCACACAGGCCATGCACTTCACGCACTTCTCCTGATTGAGTTCCACCGCGCCGGTTTCGGGGTTGCGCTGCAAGGCATTGACGAGACACGATTTCACGCACGCCGCCTCTTCACATTGCAGACAGGTCACCGGTACCCACAGTTCCTTGAAGCCGCCGTCGATCGGATATATGCGGCTCTTGCCGAGTTTGCCGTCGATAGCATGGGCGAAGGCACAAGCCAGTTCACAGGTGCGGCATCCGATACACAAGACAGGACTGACAATGAAACGGGCTTTCATCACTTAACCTCCTTCGACCATGAAGCAATGCGGCCCATGTCCAGAGCCGTGCTGCGGCGGTGGCACTCATCGCAAATATTGAAATACTCGCGCGGCAGTTCTCGATGTTCGGCGAGATAGTCGGCGAACTCTTTAGTGATCGTTGTTTTACCGCATTTCTCACAGGTAATCATCTCGAACTTCTTGCCCCAGATGGTGCGGCTATTACCTTTATCCTCGAACTCGATAAAATGCGTCGGGCAATTCTGCGCACAGGCCAGACAGCCGGTACAGTTCGCGGGCGCTTCGTCGAGCGGCGGCGCTACTACCTTCCCGTGACCGCGGCCGACCATCGAGATGGCGTGGAAACCCATTTCATCGCAGATGCGCGTGCAGATGCCGCAGAGGATGCAATTGTCGCCGTCCACAACGGTCTGGTAGCTGGTCTTGGTGACGCCGTATTCATCGGCCAACTGCTGAATTTCGGCGCAGTTGGGATGACGGGCGAGGTAGAGGTCGACAATTGTCTTGCGCATTTCGATTACCTTGGTCGAATGCGTTTTGACAATCAAGCCCGGTTCCACCGGGTAAAGGCAGGAGGTGACGTACTTGCTCCAGCCGTTCCACTCTTCTTTGGTGATCTCGACCATACACAGGCGGCACGCGCCGTAGGGTTCCACGGCTTCGTGATGACACAGCGCCGGGATATCGATCCCCTCCCGGCGTATGACTTTCAGCAAAGTTTCGCCTTCGCTGGCCTGAGTCACTTTACCGTTTATAGTGATGCGAATCATTGACATCTCCTAAACCACATCGATTGCGTCATGTTGACAGACGGCAAAGCACGCCCCGCACTTGGTGCAGGCTTCCTGGTTGATCAAATGCACTTTGCCTTTTTCGCCGGTAATGGCGTGGACGGCGCAGGCCGAAATACAGGCCATGCAACCATTGCATTTTTCGTTTATGTCATAGCGGATAAGGGCGCGACATACCCCGGCCGGGCATTTCTTGTCGCGGATATGAGCCATGTACTCATCGCGGAAATACTTTAGTGTACTGAGGAACGGGTTCGGGCCGGATTTTCCCAGGCCGCAAAGAGAGCCTGAGACAATCGTCTCCGACAGCTTCTCCATCTTCTCAAGATCTTCTTCGGTGCCCAGCCCCTCGGTTATTTTCACCGCCAGAGCGTGCAACTGGTAGAGACCTTCCCGGCAGGGAACGCACTTGCCGCAGGACTCGTCGACGAGAAATTGCAGGAAATACTTGGCCACATCCACCACGCAGGTGCGATCGTCCATGACAATCATACCGCCGGACCCCATCATCGAGCCGGCCTCGGTGAGCGTGTCGAAATCCACCGGCAGGTCGAGCTTCTCAGCCGGCAGGCAGCCACCGGAGGGTCCTCCGGTCTGCACCGCCTTGAACGGTCGGCCATCGATAATCCCGCCGCCGATGTCAAAAATGATCTGGCGCAACGTGATGCCCATGGGGACTTCAATCAGGCCGGTGTTTCGGACCTTGCCCACCAGCGAAAAAACTTTGGTGCCGGTGCTTTTGGGCGTGCCGATACTGCGATACCAGTCGGCCCCTTTGTAGATGATCAGCGGGACGTTGACATAGGTTTCGACGTTATTGAGAACCGTCGGCTGGTCGTACAGTCCCTTGATGACCGAGCGGACATACTTGGCCCGGGGTTCGCCGACTTCACCGGCCACCGATTTCATCAGCGCCGATGACTCGCCGCAGACGAACGCCCCGGCGCCCTGGCTGATACGTATGTCGAACGAGAAGTCCTTGCCGAGGATGTTCTCACCCAGCAGACCAGCTTCGCGGGCCTGTTCGATGGCGTTGCGCAGACGCTGAATGGCCAGTGGGTATTCCTCGCGACAGTACACATAGCCGAGTTTGGCGCCCACGGCGTAAGCGGCGATGAGCATGCCTTCCAACACGGCGTGAGGGTCACCTTCCATGATGCTGCGATCCATGAACGCGCCCGGGTCGCCCTCATCGCCGTTACAGACGACATAGTGAATGTCGGAGGGAACATCCCGACAGGTGCGCCATTTGCGACCGGTAGGAAAACCGCCGCCGCCGCGACCGCGAAGGCCCGACTTGGTGATTTCCTCTATAACTTCATCCGGTGTCATTTCGCTCAAGACTTTGGCCAGCGCCTGGTAACCATCGGCGGCGATGTAATCCTTGATGGCGCGGACGTCAAGTTTGCCCAGGTTACGCAGGGCAATACGCTGCTGATGCGCAAAGAACGCGACGTCATTGTAGCACCTGGTCTTT
>JAUXCD010000206.1 GCA_030619085.1 Candidatus Zixiibacteriota bacterium | reverse complement strand
GTAATTGATCTGGCTGGAGTCGAGCGGTTGAACTCGGTCGGACTGGGGATGTTGACATCGGCCTACGTCACCGTCAAGAAAGAGGGCGGCCATCTGGTACTGGCCAATATCACCAGTATTGAGTCGCTACTGTCAATGACGCGGCTGATCTCGGTTTTCCCCCACTTCGATTCCACTCAGGAAGCAATCTCTTCAGTCGGCCAAACCGACCAGGTAGCATCGTAGATATACCGCATCCCCTGCCTGCGCTTACCGAAGACGTTCTAAGGCGCATTCATCCTGTAACAACTTGATCGCAGTCCAATTGATGTCATTTGTCAGCGGTGTTTTGTACCGAACATCTGAGGTTAGATTGAAATGGTGTGGGTACCGCCTGGTTTGCCGTGCTTCAGCACATGCTCAATGCAGACAACTAATATCATGGCCATACCGCAGGCCAGCAGGACCGGCAGATTATCGCTGAGTATCCCCGGCATGCTCTCGGTCGACCCCATCAGGGAGTTCTTGAAAGAGAGCACCGACTGCAAGATATTCCGGCTGAAGGTTATCAGCCACTGCCAACCCACGAGATACTGCACTGCGCCCAGACCGACAATTACAATCGCGGCGGCTGCCAGGGACAGCCAGGATACAAAGCTGTCGGTCGCTTTGGCCGCCGGTTCCTTCGCCACCGCCGCCATCACCCGGTCCGGGAAACCCGGCGCCAGAGAGGGCGTCGTATCCTGTTTCAGCGCCTGGAACACGGCCCGGTAGTGTTCCATTTTCTCTCGGCAGCAGTCACACTCCAACAGATGGCGTTCTATCTGTTTGGCGCGATGCGCCAGTCGGCCGTCGAGGTAGGCCTGAATATCTTCATCATTTAGATGTCTCAGTGACATAGGTCTTCTTTCGTGTATTTTTCTAAAAGCCGGTCCTTCAGCATTCTCCTCGCCCGAAACAGGTAGCTTTTCACGGTGCCATCCGGAAGTTTCATGATCTTGCCGATCTCATCGTATGTCATCTCGTCGAGGTGATACAGGGTGACAATCGTGGCATAATGTCCGGGCAGACCGGCAATCTCTTTTTTCAGGCACTCCGACAACTCCTTTGCCTCACTCACTTCCGAAGGCCAGGGCGAATCCGCCGGCAGGCTGTCAAAAGTCATTTCTTCGGGAGTGATATCGTCAAAAAGCACCAACTTCTTCTTCTCCAAATAGTTCAGGCTGGTATTGTATGCAATCTGCCCGATCCAGGTGGAAAACTTGCAGTTATGCTTGAAACCACCCAGATTCCGGTAGGCTTTTAGAAACACCTCCTGGCAAATATCTTCTCGTTCTGTCTCGTTCGGTATCATTCTATACACAATATGAGCAACCAACCGCTGGCATGATTCAACCAATTCCCGAAAGGCCTCGGTATCGCCTGAGAGCACTCGTTTAATTATCTCTCTGCTGTCAGTATGGCTTCTCATACCTTATATATACGACAGAACAGCCAAAAAGATGTTTCAAATAGGCGGCCCTGAGATAATTGCAACAAATCGGCTGACGGGCGGTCAAATGGGTTAGAAGGTCAGAAAACCACTAATAAAAGGAGTATAAAGATGGAAGACTTTCTGATAGTATCGATCATCTTCCTGTCAGCTGTGTGGGTGGTAAAGATTGCTACCGATTATCAGACCCGCAGTCAGCTCATAAAAAAGGGGGAGGTTAACGAAAACCTCAAATACCTGTTTAAGAATTACGGCACGCAGACCTGGATCGGCTCCAACCTGAAATGGGGCATGGTACTTATCGGCATCGGTCTGGCTCTGCTGATCAAGCAGTTCTCCCCCGTTTTCCTCGATGACGAGACGATTCTGGGGCTGGTATTCGTCTTCGCGGGTCTGTCTTTCTTCATCTACTATTTTATCGCCAAGACTCGCTCTGATCAAAGCACCGCCGACCGCGACGAACCGCCTCGGTAAAAAGCGCTGAATTGACGAATTTCAGGCCGGGTGTTATCACCCGGCCTTTTTCTTGGCCAAAAAAGAGGGATGATTTTGAGGCCGTTTTTTATTACCTTCGGGTAATTGACTTTTGACAGTCAGAAGCAAGCCAATATGCAATTGCGAAAGGTCACGCCATGAAAACACCCTCCAAGACAGCAGCCCTCCTCATCCTACTTCTGATTCTCAGCAGTGCAGCCTGGGCCAAAGACGATCAGGGTGCCCTGACGCCCCAGCTCCTTGACAAATTCCAGTCACTTTGCCAGGCTCGGGGCGATCAAAAAGTCATGATCAACGCTGTGACCAACAACAACATCAAAGATCTCGCTCTCAATCGCGAAAAGTTTGTAACCCACGACAAGTTCATGAGTCTTAAGCTAAAAACCAGCAAGGTGATTAATCAGAAGAGCTCCGGTCGATGCTGGATGTTTGCCGGCGTCAACGTGCTCTCCCCACACTTTATGGTGAAGCTAAAGACAGACAATTTTGAGATATCCGAACCGTACCTGGCGTTCTGGGACAAAATGGAAAAGGCCAATTTCTTCATGGAGGAAGTAATCCGGCTCCGGGACAAACCGTTTGATGATCGAGAACTTGAGGTTGTCATAAAGTCCCCTTTCGGAGACGGCGGCTGGTGGCAATATTTCGCCGACCTCATTGACAAGTACGGCCTCATGCCAATCTCGGCCATGCCCGAAAGCAAACAGTCTTCCGCGACCGGCCGTGTCAACAGCCTGGCCACTACCCTGCTGCGCAGCGCGGCAGCTGACATTCGGGCCATGCATCGCGAAAGCAGAGACGTCGAACAGCTTCGGCAGAGGAAAGAGGAAACGCTGGCCGACATATATCGTTTGATGATATATAGTTACGGCCAACCGCCGGACAGCTTCTATTTCCGCTACGAATCCAACGATACGACCTTCAAGCCCCAGCCCCGCTGGTATACTCCGAAGGAATTCTATAGCGAGGTCGCCGGCGACGATATGCGTGAGTACGTGGCCCTGATCAACAACCCGGCCCGCGACATGGATCAGCTTTTCAAACTCGAATACAGCCGCAACATGGCCGACAAACCCGACATGACCGTGCTCAACCTGCCCAGCGCCAAGCTCAAAGAGTACGCCTTGGCCTCTTTAGTCGACAGCCAGGCGGTCTGGTTCGCCTGCGACGTAGGTAAGGAGAACTACTCCGACAGCGGGGTGATGGCGATTGATATATACGATTACAACGCTACTTTCCAGATGGACTTCAAAATGTCCAAGGCAGACCGAATCACCTACAAGCATATCTCCCCAAACCACGCCATGACGCTGGTGGGCGTGGATACCACCGATTCCGGCGCTTCGAGCAAATGGCTGGTGGAAAACAGTTGGGGGACCAAGCGAGGTGACAGCGGCCTGTGGTATATGTACGATAACTGGTTTGATGAATACGTGCTGATGGTGATTATCGACAAGAGCCTGCTGAGCGACGAGGACGTCCGCAAATTCGAACAGAAACCTGTCGTGATTCCCCAGTGGGAGCCGTTCTTCCTGGCTCTCCGGAGTCTAAACTGATGACAATACGGTCGAAGGAAATATGGATATAGTCTCTCAACTGGCGGACCTGGTAGCCGCCGATCAGATATCAACCCACCCGGACCAACTGGCGGTGGTGGCTCACGATGAGTCCACCCTGCCGGAAGTCATCCCGGCGGCAGTTGTCTGGCCCGGCACCAGCGAACAGGTGGCCCGGATAATCCGACTCTGCTATGAGACAAAAACCCCCGTTACCACTCGGGGCGCCGGAAGTGCCCTGGAAGGTTCGACCATTCCCCTGCCCAACGGCATTGTTCTCGATCTCAGTCGCATGACCAATATTATTGAATACTGGCCCGAAGACCTGCAGGTCCAGGTGGAGCCGGGCATTATCTATGACGATCTCAATGAGCGTCTCAAGCGCGATGGCCTGTTTTTTCCGCCGTCGCCGGGCGGGTCCGGCGATATCGCGACAATCGGCGGTATGGTGGCCACCAATGCCAGCGGTATCTATTCGGTCAAATACGGCGGAACAAAGGAGTATGTGCTTGCGCTTGATGTAGTCTGTGGCGATGGCCGCCGGATGAAGCTTGGTAACCGGGCAACAAAACGATCATCGGGTTACAACCTGATCGACCTGGTGGCCGGATCGGAAGGAACGCTAGCCGTCATCACCTCTGCCACCATTAAGTTAACTGGCTTACCTGAAGGACGACTTCAGGTCGCGTTCAAATTTAACAACGAGCTCGATGCCGCCCGGGCGGTGTCGGAAATGTGCCGCTACGGCATAGATCTGGCGGCGATAGAGTTCCTCGACCGCCGAGTCATACAGGCGTTGAACAAGCTCAAGGATTACGGACTTGATGAAGTCCCCTGTCTGTTTCTCGAATTCCACGGTCCCCAGGCGGCGATAGAGTCCAATCTGGAGATGGCCAAATCGGTCTGCGAGGAACTTCGCGGCTCGAAGCTAACGCTCGCCGACGGGCATCGTCCGTGGGAAATCAGACACGATGTCACCGACGCCATCAAGTACCGGAAACCGGGATATACTATCATTCGCAACGACGTCTCCTTCCCTATTTCGAAACTACCGGAAATGGTCGATTACTGCTACCAGTTGGCCGACGCCTCAGGGATCATGATTCATGCTTTCGGGCACGTCGGTATGGGGCTACTGCACGCTCTCATGCTGGCCAACCGTGAGGACCAGGCCCAGTGGAAGACGGCCATGGAAATCAACGATAAAATCGTTGAACGGACATTGGAGTTGGGCGG
>JAUXCD010000234.1 GCA_030619085.1 Candidatus Zixiibacteriota bacterium | reverse complement strand
CCATCCGGACCTCGGCCAGTTTCATATCATCGTATTTCACTACCGGCATATCATCTCCTTGTTTCGGGATAATATACACAGAAAAGCGATTCGCACGCAAAAAAAAGCCCGCTTCATCAAGGAAGCGGGCCTTATATAACAATCAATGTTTTTTATCTAAGTGAGATTACCGACGCGTCCTGCGCTGAGGGCGACGGGCATTGCTCCGATTGGTGGTGCGCTTGCGGCTGTTGGCCTTCCAAGTGCGGGAGCGATTGTTGCGACGAGTGGTCGCAGCTTTGCGGGTAGTCGTCTTGCGAGCCGGTTTCCAACCCTTGAACGCATTGGCGCTGCCGCGATTGCCCTTCCATATCGACGGACTGGCTTTCTTGATGCCCAGGTCTACCGCTTTGTAACGGACGGAATAGACCGAACGACCCATCTGACGGGCGACCCAAGCGGTCTCGAACTTGCGATAGAATTTGCGCATGAAGGCGCATTCTTCTCTTGTCCACGGACGCGCAACTCTGCGAGCGGTGCGACGACGGGGCTGGGGCCGTCTGGTGGTACGGGTTCTTCTTGTAGGCATTGTTAACTCCTTATTTGAGTCGTTAAAAAACACGGACAAAAACTACTGTCTAGCTTCAGCCCTCAATCAATTTAATTTTCTTATCGACGCATTCGTAAAATACTTTACAGCATACGATTAGGAAAATTACCTCCCCGACAATATGTATCCGATTATCCGCTTTCGCCATAATTCAGCCCAATCGGGTCGCCCACACAAAAACAAGACCCACCGACCCCGATATAGCCCTGGCCATAAGACCCTGACCGGCCTTACGCGGAACCACTTAAGATATTACAATACAATTGGTTATAGAGAATAACGGGGGGCTCTGAATCGGTACCGTCGGCGTTTTCCGGTTCAAGACGCCAAAAACTCAGACCTTTATCGGTTGCCCCGCACACTGTTTTTGGGTAGATTTAACCAACCATTTTCCGACAAATAATAACATGAAGCGCGAGTACCTATTAATATCCCTGTTTTCTCTGATCACGGCCGTCTTCTTCTATCTATTTTACCAACTCATTATTCCGTTTTTTATCCCCATCTGCTGGGCCGCCGTATTCGTCATTATCTTCTATCCTCTATACGAGAAGATTCGCATGCGTCTGAAGTCCAAGACACTGGCATCACTGATAATGTGCATCTTCATGATCGTCATCGTCATCGGGCCAATAACTTATATTTTTGTGGCGCTCGTGCAGGAAGCCGCGGATGCGGTATCGAAAGTGAATGTCATGTACCGGACCGGGCAACTCGACAACATTCTGTCGATCAACGTTCCCTGGCTGGATGCATTCAAACAGAAGCTTGAACCCTATTACGATGTCTCGCAGATTAACCTCAATGCCATCATCCGCGATTCGATCGATAAAATCAGCGGCGCTATTCTTATCCAAACCAGTTGGCTTATCGCCAACGCCACCAAGACGATCTTTTATTTCTTCCTGATGATCTTCACCACTTACTATTTTTTCAAGGACGGTGAACTTCTTGTCAATAAGGTCAAGCGCATCATGCCGCTGACACCCAGCCAGACCAACCTCACGTTCTACCAGTTGCGCGAGGTCACGCAGGCGACGATGTACGGCGGGGTTGTGGTCGCCCTGATACAGGGATTGTTGGGCGGTATCCTCTTCGCGGCGGTCGGTATTCCCTCGGCCGTCTTCTGGGGCGCCATTATGGCCTTTTTGTCCATCCTGCCGCTCGTCGGTGCCTTCATTGTCTACCTGCCAGCCGGGATAATTCTTATGCTCGGCGGATCGTATATCAGCGGCCTGGTGGTGATTGCGGTCGGTATGCTGGTAATCAGCCAGATTGACAACGTCATCCGACCATATCTTATCTCCGGGAAAACATCGCTCCATCCCCTTCTGCTGTTTTTCACCATCATGGGCGGTATTTATCTCTACGGCCTGCTCGGTATCGTTTTGGGACCGCTAATCGCGGCGGCCTTTGTCACCCTGCTAAAAATCCTCGAGTTCAAACTGCACCCGAGTGCCACCAACGATTTAGCCGAGCCCGATGTCGAGGGTGAGTCTAACTAAATAGCCGTGTTCGCGGTGCTCGCTTGTCAATTTCTTGAAATGAGTTATATTGATTGCCGGTCGCGCTGGTGGTTTGCGCCGGCGCATAATGCTGACATTGAACACGTAAAAGATTTGGTTGGAAAGGTCACATGAAAGGTAAACGCGTACTAATCACCGGTGGCGCTGGTTTTTTAGGCCTGCACCTGGCCCAGAATCTTCCTCGTCGAGGAGTCGCATTTCTGGCTCTGAACGATATCGCTCCCTTTTTCGAGGAAGAGTATTCCAAAGACATGTTGCTGGTGAACCAGGATGTCCGCGATGCGGACGGCATGTATCGGCTGATTCACGATAATAAGATCGATACCATCGTCCATTGCGCCGCCGCCCTGCCTCTGTGGCCGAAACAGGAAATCTACACCACCAATATCGATGGCGTGCGCAACACGTTTGAACAGGCCGAGAAGTGCGGCGTCGAGCGTGTCATCTTTATCAGCTCCACGGCCGTTTACGGCGTGCCCGAGAAACATCCGCTGGTAGAGGATGACCCGGTTGAGGGTGTCGGCCATTACGGCACGACTAAAATCGAGGGCGAAAAGATCTGCAGGGAGTTCCGAGAGCGGGGCATGTGCATACCTATCATCCGACCGAAAACCTTCATCGGCACCGCCCGCCTGGGGGTTTTCCAGATTCTGTATGATTGGGTCGATTCCGGTAAGCGCATTCCTATCATCGGTAAAGGCAACAACCTGTATCAGCTTCTGGAAGTCTGCGACCTCATCGATGCCATCTACCTGGCCGCGTCGCTTCCCGAAGACGTCGTCAACGACGTCTTCAACGTCGGCGCTCAGCATTTCGAGAAGGTTAAGCAGGATGTCGGCGCGCTTTGTGATTTTGCCGGCAACGGCGCAAAAGTAATGCCTACCCCGGCTCCGCTGGTTAAGAGCGCCTTGGCCCTGTTCGAGTTTATGAAGATTTCCCCTCTTTACAAATGGGTCTACGGTACAGCGGACAAGGATTCCTATGTGTCGACGAGGAAGATCGAGGAAAAACTCGGCTGGAAAGCGAACTTCTCCAACGAGGACGCCCTGATAACATCACATCGCTGGTATCTCGAGCACAAAGACGAGTTGTCGCATCAGAAATCCGGTGTAACTCACCGAGTCGGCTGGGACCAGGGCATACTCAAACTGTTCAAGAGATTTCTTTAGGCATCGGTCAACGTCCATACCAATCGAGGCCGATCTTAGCGCTGTTCCCCTGTATGATGCCCTACCAGTCGGTCATGACTTACCGCATAAAAAAACTTGACCGGACCGCATTCAAGTCGTAATAGTTAACCCATAATCAGCAAAGAAAAGGGAATATGGCATCGAAGCGGGATTTCGTTGTATCCGGCTTCGCACCGCTTTGCAATAACGATGGGCCAATTCATATACGAAAATTCACAGTGTTCAGATATAATAACAGGAGGATCCCTATGGTGAAATAATCGATCTGGTCTGCAAGTTGACCGGATGATGATTCTTTGAAAGGAAGCAATTACCAATCTCAACGGAGGAGAGTATGATAAAAAAGTTAACGATTCTTTCACTGCTGGTCGTCCTTGTCGCGGTATCATCGGCGTTTGCCTGGGGGGAGTCTTTCCGCTCAATCTCCAGCGGCAATCTGCTTTTAGGTGATTTCGACAACGATCTCGACCCTATTTACATTTTCGACAACCAGGGCTATCGGGTTTACAGCACGCTTTCGAACCTGTCCAGCTCGTACGACAGGTTCTTCGACAACAGCTCCGATGGCGTATACCTGTTCGGCGTCTCGGGCACTTTCGGCCTGCCGGTCAAGTTCCCCTGGGAAAGTCGGACTATGTTCCTTATCCAGTTAGCTGACAACACCAGCT
>JAUXCD010000250.1 GCA_030619085.1 Candidatus Zixiibacteriota bacterium | reverse complement strand
TCTGGTCCAAAGCAATGGCCCTTGCCCCGGGCAACGAGGAGATAGCCGACTATTTCAAGCGTGCCGAATCTGAGCTTCGCCGTATAGAAGTAGCGGAAGACGATCAGGTGGCGGACAGTGGCAAGGTCGTCACAAAAAACCGGCCGAAACCGAAAGTCCCCGACACCGGCTCGTATGACTCCAACCGGCAGGGTGTCGACTTGACGAGCAAGGCTCTGTCCGCAATGAATGACAGCTTGACAGCAATGTGGGCGCGGTTGGCGAAGTTGGAAGCAGAGATTGGGGGAGACGAAGAAGGAGACGTATATACGAAATCCGGCGCCGATATCGCCCTTTCCGGTTTCATGGCCGCTGCCGCCGTCGTTGATCATAACAGCGGTGAAACATCGTTCGCCCTTGACCAGGTGGAACTGGATGTCGAGGCGCATCTTGACCGGCACAGTTTCGCACGAGTTGACCTGGAGTACATCACCGATGCCAATGGCGACCTTCAGGCCGATGTCGAGCAGGGGTACGCCGCTTACCGTTTTGGATCTGACCTCAATTGGCAGGTGGCGTTCGGGAAATTCAACGTGCCGATAGGCTTTGAGAAGATCGACCCACCCGAAGCATATCAATACACATCCTCTTTAGTCTTCCAGTACGGCCGTCCGGCCAATATGACCGGACTCTTGTTGACGGCCAGGCTGTCCGACCAGTTGAACTGGCAGGTGTATATCGGCAATGGCTGGGATCTCGGTGCTGACATCAACAAAGACAAGACGATTGGCAGTCGTCTGGGCTTTGCTCCCACGGCACAGTTCAAAGGCGGCCTGTCGATGATCACCGGGGCGGAGCAAGCGGATAACAATTCCAGTCGTCGCACGGTCTGGGATCTTGACCTGACCTTTGTGCCGGACAAACACTTGATAGTGGGCGGGGATATAACTTACGGCGTGGAGACGAAAGCGCTGCCTGATGGCAGCGAAGGTGAGTGGCTTGGGCTCATGGCCATGGTCAGTTATCTCTCCGATGAAGGGATTGGTATCACCGGAAGGCTCGACTATTTCGATGACACGGACGGTTTACGAACGTCGCATGTGCAGAGGCTGAAATCCATGCTGGTGGCGCCATTTATCAATTTGACCGACCGGCTTAATGCCATGTTTGAACTGAGGTACGATTTCTCCGACGAGAATGTTTTTGTCGATTCCGACGGCGCGCCGGAAGATTTTCGGATCGTTTTGTCCGTTCAGCTTCTCTACAGCTTCTGATTGGTGCCGTACATTCACAATTGCATGTCTTCATGCAATTCTATCTTGTATTTGTAACTCCGGTATCGTAGAATATCTCTCAATTAGATTCCCGTGATTAACTCCGCGAGGTATGAGGAGAACAAATGCTCATCAAGGTCATAGTTATAGCAGCGTTTGCCGCCATGATCGTTATCATCGGTGTACTCGGAATGAAACGAACTCGTTCCTTTAAAGATTATTTCCTGGGCGGCGGCAATATCGGACCGTGGATGACCGCCTTTACTTATGGCACGGCATATTTTTCGGCGGTGCTGTTCATCGGCTTTGCCGGTAAGGTCGGATGGGGATTCGGATATTCAGGTATCTGGATTGGAGTCTGCAACGCTCTGGTCGGCGTCCTGGCCGTATGGTGGCTTCTGGGCCACCGAATCAAGAAGATGTCCGTGGAATATAATGTCCATACCATGCCTGAGTTTCTTGAGAAACGCTACCAGAGCCGGTTCCTTCGGCTGTTCTCTTCGATCTGTGTTTTCGTATTTTTCGTGCCATACTGCGCGGCTGTTTTTATGGGTCTGTCTTACCTGTTTCGCTCCACGTTCAATATCGACTACACGCTGGCCCTGGTATTCATGGGGCTGTTCACGGCTCTTTATCTGGTGATGGGGGGATATAAATCGATGGCCATGATCGATGTCATTTTCGGCATGATCATGATCGTGGGCGTACTGCTGCTTTTCTGGAGCACAATTGATCAGGCTGGCTCCCTGGCGAATATTACCCGGTGCCTTTCTGAGTTCAATCCGAAACTAACTGAAGTAATCGGACCGCCCGGATGGTGGCCGCTGTTTAGCCTGATCTTTCTCACCTCGGTGGCGCCGTTTGCCATGCCGCAACTGGTGCAGAAGTTCTATGCTATTAGAGACAAGAGGTCTATCAGGATCGGCATGGTAGCCTCAACCGCCTTTGCCATTTTGGTGGGCTGTATCGGTTATTTCACCGGCGCCACAACAAGGTTCTTCCTTACTCCGGAGAACGCCCCCGCCGCTTTCAGCGATGGGAAACCGATTTTCGATGCCCTCATGCCGGAGCTTCTGGCCAACCTGATTCCGGGTACGTTGTCAGTGATCATTTTGCTATTGATACTGTCGGCCTCGATGTCGACTCTGGCGGCGCTGGTTTTAGTTTCCAGCTCGTCGGTGTGCAAGGATTTTTACGCCGGGTTTATCGACCGCAACGTTTCCGACAAGCGTCTGACTCTGCTAATGCGAGTGACATCCGCTTTTTTCGTCCTGCTGTCGGTGATTTTCGCCTATTTCAAACCAACCACCATCGTCGCCGTGCTGGGCATTTCGTGGGGAGCAATCGGCTCGGTGTTCCTGGGACCGTTTATCTGGGGCTTATTCACCAAACGCATTAAGCGCGTGGGAGCCATCGTGTCATCGGTGGTAGCCCTGGCGACGTGCCTTATCCTGTATTTGA
>JAUXCD010000088.1 GCA_030619085.1 Candidatus Zixiibacteriota bacterium | reverse complement strand
ATTCCCGGTTTCTCATGATGTAGTACTTGTTACGATCACCCATCGGCGTGCCGAGATTGCCGCCGAAGTCACGGAACGGCTCATTCCATTGCCCCCGGTTGGCCTTCTCGCGCGGGCCAAAATCCATACCAGGATCCATATTGCTGATCCACCAGTTGAACGACACCTCCAGCTTATCCGATGGGGTCCGCACGATGCGAACGGCCGTGATATGCGGGCAGGACTCCTCGTTGAAATTTCCTTCGTTCGTCGGGTCGCCGTTGTCATCGGCAATCCAGGCGATATTAACGGTATCCAGATACGTGCAGTCTTCCCCATGGGGAGTCGAAAGAGTTTCCGGCACAGCATGCACAAAACCACAAATGTCATCCGTAAAACAATCCTTGGCGTCGCAGGTGGCCACCAGGCCGACATCGGCATCAACGTACAATCCCATAAAAACGTTATTGAGCGCACTGAGATTGGTATTGGTAATTTTGTAGTCGAAAAGCACGAAGTCCTCGGCATAAGAATACGACCAGGCGTAGGAACTCTGCATCACTTTGATTCTCAAAGGACGATGCGGGCGATTGTCGACGTCATCATTGCCGATCCCGGCCGTGAGCGTGTCGGTGTAGGTGGCTATGATATCGCACTCGGAAATGGCCCCTTCGAATGTCTGGACATCGGAGGGATCAATCAGCGATCGGTGAAGCAGGTAGCCGTTGGGAGCCTCATCCGGATGCATCTCACGGGTGTACGACCAACCGTCGGCGCCCACCGATACCAGGGTGTCGCGTCCCACAACGGCACCGATCCAGAACGCCCCCGAGAACATATAGCGCACCCCCGAACCTTTGGGGTATTCGCAGGATTTTACTCCCCTTCCGGTGAACGGATCAATGCCGGTGAGAAAACCGTCGCCGAAAGTCCCGATATTGGACACCGTCAGAACCAGCTTACCAATCCCGTGGTCGGCCACCTGCTCGGCAGGGATGGCACTGGCCATGGTCGAGTTGAAGCTCTTCGAAGCGTCCTGATCAATGGCCATTCTTGCCGCAGTGATGTCCGTCAGGGCCGGGACCATCATCAAGGCCAGACCGATAGTAATCAAACTCCTGAATCTCATAATTCTTGCGCCCTCAAACGATATTCAGACATTCCCAAGTAACAGTCTGCTAATGAGCCGGCCTCGCCGCGCTCGCTTCCGGGATTGGCGGCACAACGCCCCAGCCATAATTGCAGACGACTCACAAGTCCTTGTTGCTACAACACTAAATACTACATACAACCCGTGTTGTGCAACCCTAAAATCGGCCCCGGGCGCTTGATTTCGATAATGGGATTCGTGCCGGCTTCTCTATGGCAGGTATTGCCGAGGTCCGGATTATCGCCAATGCGATATCCTTCCTCTTCACATGGAGGACGCAAATTGAGCTACTTGTGTTGTATTTGGAATCGATATTGGATATATTCGTGTCTGAACTTCGACAAAAAGCCATCAACCCATTTTGGAGGCGCTGTGATAAGCTTGAAAGGTAAAGTAACTCTTATAACCGGAGCTTCGCGCGGTATCGGTAGAGCGGTGGCCATGCTTTTTGCCCGCGCCGGAAGCGATGTGGTAATACATTACGCCAAACGTCGTGATTCCGCTCAGGAAGTAAAGCAGCAGGCCGAGAAGCTGGGCGTACGAGCCATTGCCCTGGCTGCCGAAATCGGCGACCGCGAGCAAGTCGATGCCATGGTGGATCGGGCGGTGGAGGACTTCGGACGAATCGACATCCTGGTCAACAACGCCGGTATTTGGGAGCGAAACCCCATAGACGGCATGTCCGAAGTCGACTTGAAAAGAACCATCGATACCAATCTGATGGGCAGTTACTACACGATCATGCGCGTCGTGCCGCACATGGTGCGGCAGAAATCCGGCGTAATCATAAATATCTCATCCACCGCCGGACAGCGCGGTGAAGCATTCTACTCTCCTTACGCCGCCACCAAAGGAGCGGTAATAAGCCTGACCAAGTCACTTGCCGCTGAACTGGCCACAAGCGGTATCAGGGTCAATTGCGTTGCCCCGGGATGGGTCGAAACCGATATGAGCCGCGACGCTCTTCAGGGCGACGGCCGCAAGCAGGTTTTCGCGCAGATTCCACTCGGACGGGTCGCCTCTCCAGAAGAGCTGGCCGGTCCGATCCTGTTTTTGGCATCGGACATGGCCTCATTCATTACCGGGGAAATTCTCAATGTGAACGGCGGCGCCGTTCTGTGCGGCTAGGAGGATTTGATAGTGATTACCAAAGATACAAGTATCGAAGAACTGGTCGAGGAAATCACCGGGGCCATACCCTACCTGATGGAGCACGGTATCAAGTGCATCGCGTGCGGTGAACCGATCTGGGGCACGATTGAGTCGGCCGCTAAAGAGAAGGGGTTCGATGATGCCGCTATTGCCGGTTTCGTTTCGGACCTCAACAAATTGGTGCAGAAGCAAGGCTGATCATCAGAGATTGATAAGTACGATGGCCACAACGGTCAGGCCCACGGCCGCCAGTTCTATCCGGGTTAATCTCTCGCGGAAAAATGCCATCCCCACCACGTTGATAATCACAATCGTCCCGGCCCCAAAGATGGGAAAAGCGACCGCCGCCGGGATTGTCTCAAGAGCCAGGATCAGAAAAAACGATGAAAACAGATTGGGAATACCAACCGCCAGCCCGGTTATCAAATCTCGTCGTGTTACTTTCAGTCCCTTCATCCACGTCAACAAGCCGCTGTACAGGAAGGCAGTTCCAAATGTTACTAGTAGGAAAAGGGCTTTGTACTCCTGAAGTCCATACTTCTGGTAAACTTTATTGCTGAACTCCGCCATCCCCCCGAAGAGGAACAACAGCAGTAGGGCGGAGCGTAGCGAGTTTCGCATTCCTTTATCTGAGGGCCAGTTGACGGCGACAATCGAGAGTACGGCCAGACTGATGCCGAGCCACTGGAGACTCGACGGATGCTCTTTCCAGAGCACCAGCGATAATGTCATAGGCACCAGAATGCCCAGTTTAGCAAATGCCCCGGCCAGGCCGACGCCATGCTTTTTCACGCTGATTTGGTAATACATAAAGGCCGAGAAGAACACCGCTCCGGCCATAAGTCCCAACAGCATCGCCCAACCGATACTTCCGGCTGGCGAAAGGGTCTCCCCCGATCCGGCGACAGCCCGGCCAATCTCGGCTAAACGCTCTGACAGAGAGCCCGGCAGATCAAGCGGCAGGCCACTGCTGAACAAGATAACGATACTGACCACCGAGGCCGCCAGGTAATTGGCGGTGGTAACGGCATAGCGATTCATTCCCCTTGATTCGCTGTGTTTGAAAATCAGCGCAATTGACGCACTACAGATGATGGCCAGCCACAGATAAAGCATATCCGATAGTTTCCTTTGCGAAAGGCAAGCATAGTCACGCCCGGGCGACATCACAAGCTCTTTTCTCGGCCGAACTCCAGGCGTCGTCTGGCCATCTCCCCCGTCAGTCAGTCTGGCCAAAAAAACGAAGACAAATCACCCCTTAAAAAAAAACAATTGACGCAAAGTTCCGTATAGGCAGACTAGGTGGTAGACAGTTCTGAAAGTTGAAGAGTGAGAGGAGAGAAACTGACCAATGCATCATCGATTTGTCAAGCTACCAATTCAATGGAAAGGACGAGCACCAAATGCAGAAAGTTAAGTACTGTTTACCATCCTTAATACTAATAGTGGCTGGATTGTTTTTCGGTGGCACCGCGGTAGTGGCGGCCGACGAGACCTATACTCCGGTTTATCATCCCACGCTCGAAATCTCAAAGACCCAGGCACCGATCGAGATCGATGGTGACCTGAATGATCCGGGCTGGCGCGGGGCCGCCAAAGCCGACAATTTTGCCGAACACAATCCCGGCGATCAAACCAAACCCCCGGTCAATACGGAAGCATTCATCACCTACGATGACACCAAGCTGTATGTGTCTTTCATCTGTTATGATGACCCCGCGACCGTTCGCGCTTCAATGACGGAACGTGACCGGATGTTTTCCGATGACAACATCTGCTTTTTGCTCGACACTTACGGCGACGCCACCTGGGCTTACGAGTTCAATGTCAACCCATACGGAATCCAGGGTGATCTGATATGGTCGGCTGTCATGGGTGAGGACTCCCGGTATGACCTGATCTGGGAGTCGGCTGCCCAAATCACTGATTCCGGCTGGCAGTTGGAGATGGCTATTCCCTTTTCCAGCCTGCGCTTCCCTAACACCGACGAGCAGGTATGGCGAATGGATTTCTGGCGTAACCATCCGCGCGAGGTTCGCCGCCAATACTCCTGGGCGGCGTACGACCGCGATGACCCCTGCTGGCCCTGCAAATGGGGCACTGTTACCGGGATCAAAAACGTCACCCCGGGCAAAGGTGTCGAGTTGATTCCGTCGGTAGTGGCCTACCAGAGTGGTTCGCTCGACGGTAACGGCACGTCCGGCTCGCCGTTTGATTTTGTCAACGATGACGGCGACGGTGAGATTTCACTGAACGCCAAGTACGCTATAACGTCGGGTGTGACGGCAGAAGCCACCTACAATCCCGACTTCAGCCAGATCGAGGGAGATCAGTCCCAGATCGACGTCAACACCAATTTCGCCCTCTTCTACGATGAGCGTCGGCCCTTCTTCCAGGAAGGGGACGATCTGTTTCGGACCCACTTTGATGCGGTCTACACTCGCTCAATCAATGACCCGGAGTTTGCCGGCAAACTGATTGCCCGACTTAACCGCACGAGTGTGGCTTACCTGGTCGCGAGGGACAATGCCAGCCCGATGATCCTGCCATTCGAAGAGAACAGCAGGATTCTGCTGGCCGGCAAGAGCACGTCAAACATCCTTCGCGCCCTACGCACCTTCGGCAACGACTCGCGGGTCGGCATGCTGGTCAATGATCGTCGCCTGGACGGCGGCGGCTCCGGCACCCTTTTCAGCACCGATGGCCAGTTGCGTCTGGCCAAGAATTACGCCCTGGGCTGGCAGGTGATTGGTACTCACACCGAAGAACCCGATGACACCGCCATGACGGCTGATTTTAATGACGTCAAATTCGACAGCGACTCGCTGACAGCCGGTTTTGATGGCGAGACCTTCTGGGGACATGCCTATTATGTCCAACTCGTCCGAGATGCCCGTAATTCCTACAGCCGGTTGGACTACACCGAACGAAGCCCGACCTTCCGCTCGGAGAACGGTTACCAGCCCAGCAACAACCAGCGCCGCCTGCGCTTCACCACGCAGTATGTCCATCGCCTGGAGAACAGCTTCCTGGTGTATCTCAATCCCAGAATTGAGCTGGGCAGGGAATGGAATTTCAACGGCATCAAGAAGGAAGACTATCTAAATCTGAGTCTGGAGAATCAGTTCAGCGCGGCACAGACCTCGATTCATTCCCAATATTCAATTGGCAACGAAAGATTCGGCGGGGTTAAATTCGACAACACCTGGAATCTTCACACGTGCGTCCACTCCACACCCAGTAAATACCTGGCGCTCGGCTGTTATTTCAACTACGGCAAGCAGATCGCACGGCGCAAACTTGTGTTCGGCCACGAGACAAATACCGGTTTCTGGTTTGATGTCAGACCGGTTGACCGTTTGTTGATGGAGTACAGCTACTCGTATTCAACGAGCAATGACATCGACACTGATGAGAGCTTGTGGGAAGGATTCTTGTACTGGTCCCGTATCAGCCTCCAAATGTCGCGGCGGCTGTCCCTGCGCGTGGTAACGCAGTACGATGACTTTTACGAATCTCGGGATGTTGACCCGATGCTGACATACCGGCTAAATGCTTTCTCCGTGTTCTACGTCGGCACCACCTACCGTTACGACACCTATGACGGTCTCGGTCCTCACGGCCTCGATAACACTACGCGGTTGTCATCGCGGCAGTTCTTCATGAAACTGCAGTACCTGTTTCAGGTGTAAGGGTGTGGATGGCTCGATAGTAAATAGAATTCTCAGACGGTGGTGACACGAGTCAGTCGGTCTCTCTCATTACTCTCCCTCTGATGCGTGTCACACCTATAAATGCAGCGGGAATTGCCGGAGTTAAACCGAGCAATCCCCGCTGCTTTTTTTGACGATGATATTACAGTCCGTTTATCAGGACGCGATAAACCAGTCGCTGGCCAGTCTTTCGGTAATCTGGATGATCTCCCGATCCTTGGCATCAAGAGCGCCGCGCTCGATGAGTGTCTCAACCGCTTTGTGCAGAAGCACCATTTTATCACCCACCGGAATGAGCGCCGGATAATACTCGTTGGAGAAGAAGACCCAAAAACGCTTGCTGAGGGCCTCATCGCTGAGCACCTTCCCTATCGTCGTTTCCAGTTCTTTGCCGCTTAACTTCTCCAATTCGTTCTTGGGAGAACCCAGCCGGGCGATGGTTCGCGCCAGACCGTTCTTGCACTTGAATTTTAGACGCCAATTGTCAACCACACCGAGGGAGTTGACGGTCATCACGCAGGCCGTAATCATGTCGTTTTCAGGATCGGCTTTGACGCCTTCCATCAGCGGCATGTGGTAGTTGTCGGTTATAGCGCCGAAGGCGCTGATACCGCCGGCAAAAGGATCGTCGAGAATATCGGAAATCGTGAAATACGGTTTTCGTTCAAAGCGAGCGTCCTGAATCAACATGAATTCTTCTTCGGTGAAGTGGAAGCGCTCTTTCCAACGCTCCTCAGGAGGAAAATCCTTGCGTGTGAGCGAGGAATGGCTGGTGAGCATGCCAATAGCCTGGCCTCCGCGCCACACCAGCGGCAGAACTCCCACGGCCCACTCGGCCGAGCCGCCGATTTCACCGATCATCGAATCGAGACTGCGCTGATCGGGGAAGTTGAGACCCTCCATACCCAGCACTACCGCGGGCATCAGGTCACCATCCTTGTCATACGGCGTCGCCACGCCCACCTTGTTGAGGGCATCCATGGCCGGGTAATGCCGGGGACGGTCCAGGAAAAAAGCACTCAGTTTATCGACGCTTGAAAGGCCGTAAGCGGAGGCTATTATCTCCGCTGCCTCGGCAAGTTTTGCCTCACGGGGATTGAATTTCTCAAAATGCGCTCCGCCCATCCATCGTTGCACGTAGATGTCGGGAAGGTGCCTTTTCACGTTAGCTTCGGTAACAAACAGCGCGGTCAGACTCGAATGGATCCCTTTGATGGACTTGGTGGTACCGTCGATAACGTCGTTGCCCATCGACAGCAGCGTAACTGTCTCGGGAATACCCAGACCGTAGCCGGCGCGATGTTCCCTTTTGCCGAATACGGCGCCTACGGCTATCGTCGGGTTTCCCCCGGCCTCTTTGCCGGGTTTGACCCGGACACCTTCGGTGATGGCCGACTCAATCAGCACCTCTTCCCCCACCGGCAGTTGCTCGGTAGTGGTCTGCAGGACCTCCGCCATGACCTGGGCCGCCGTGCGGTCGTTGGCACGTTTGAGATCGTTGGCCAATTGTTTGGTCTGCTGATCTTTGGGAAAGTTGTTGTATGCGCCCCGGCCGTGTACGCCTACGGCAACAGCCGACAGCGCGGCCGACAGGACTACTGAGTGGCGCACCTGGCGGTTACGCATGGCGCCCAGATTGGAGTGCGGATTGATGCGACCGTGTAATGTGGTGATTTCACAAGCATCGAGTATGAGATCATAGCTCGAGAGCACGGCCTTGTGGCTGTGGTTGAATTCCTGCAAATGATCGTCATCGAGAGTTGATTCCTGGCGCCTACCAATGTAGGAAAGACGCTGGTCGGCAATGTCGTATCTGAGATTGTTATACATAGCGCTATGTCCTGTCATGCGATAGATAGAGATTTGAGCCTCGTATTTCAGTAAAATATCCTGTAAGTATAACCGCCTTACAGCAATAATCAACAAGTTTCTACAACGGTAGTTCCCTTATCGGTCAGGCGCCGCTGCGGTTAAAAAGTATCTAGAATGGTCTCCGGACTTTGAGTCTAAAGTACTTGATGGCATCAGACGGTCATACTAAATTAGACTTGGTTTCTTAATCCTAAAACAGGTGTGACTTGAAGAAAAGAAATGTCATTGTCATAGGAGCCGGCGCAGCTGGGCTTATGGCGGCCGGTCAGGCGGCCAAGGCCGGGGCCAAGGTCATCCTTCTGGAGAAGATGAGCCGACCCGGCCGCAAACTCCGCATTACCGGCAAAGGGCGATGTAACCTGACCAATATCGCCCCCGTAAATGACTTCATCTGCCATTTTGGCCCCGGCGGCAAGTTCCTCAGGCAGGCCTTTGCCCGATTTTTCTCCGAAGATCTCATCGACTTTCTAAACTCTCTCGGTGTGAAGACCAAGAGCGAACGGGGCGGCAGGGTCTTCCCCGCCAGCGAGAAAGCCGAGGAGGTTGTCGATGCCCTCGCGGCCTGGGTCATACGGTGCGGCGTGGAATTGCGAGGCCGGACTCGAGTTGACAGTCTTGTTATCGAAAACGGCAAGATCACCGGTGTAACCACCTCGACCATCGCGCCCGGCTCTGACTGGAAAAAAGGCGTCACACTGCCGGTCGATACTATCCTTATCGCCACCGGTGGGGCCTCTTACCCGGCGACCGGATCCACCGGCGATGGTTACCGGCTGGCCGAGCAGGCCGGACACACAATCGAACCAATCAGACCGGCCCTGGTCCCTTTGGAGACTTTTGGCGACGTCGCCGCCCAGCTCCAGGGACTGAGTCTTCGCAACGTGAAAGTGCGGCTGATTATCGACGAGCATCCATCCGCATCAGCCTTTGGAGAAATGCTGTTCACTCACTTCGGCCTATCCGGTCCGGTAATATTATCGCTTAGCGGGCAAGTGGTTGATGCTCTGAAAGAGAAGCGCAAGGTAGTTGTGTCTATCGATTTGAAGCCGGCTCTCGATGACAACGCCCTCAATGCCCGACTCCTGCGCGACTTTGAGTCACACAGTAATCAGAAATTCAAGACGGTGCTCAATGGGCTCCTCCCCCAAAAGCTCATCCCGGTCTGCATCAGCCTGGTCGGTATTGATGCCGACAAGCCGGCCCACCAGATCACATCTGTCGAGCGCAAGAGACTTCGGCTGTGGCTTAAAGATTTTCAGTTCGAAGTCGCCGGTCACCGCACTTTCGACGAGGCCATCATCACGGCCGGAGGGGTTAGCACCAAAGAAATTGATCCGCGCACGATGCAGTCGCGTTTGATTCAGGGGTTGTATCTGGCCGGGGAGGTGCTGGATATCGACGGCGACACCGGCGGGTACAATCTACAGGCAGCTTTCTCAACCGGGTGGCTGGCCGGACGCTCGGTCGCAAATTCCGAATAATAAAACGGCGGCACGATCAAAGTCGCACCGCCGAATAAATCAGGTGAGTCCTGTTGGGAAGCGTTAGATTGCTTCGCTCCCCATCGCTGCTCAGACTATTTGAGCAGCATCATCTTGCGCGACTGCACAAAGCTGTCCGCTTTCAGACGATAGAAATACACGCCACTGGCTACATAACTGCCAGCACGTGGAGTGCTATGCTCCAAGTTCCACATCACGATGTCTTGGTCCTAATTGCGGCTGGAGTCATGCGTTGCCCTGCTGTAACGTACAGCGGCCCTTGCGGAAGCGGTTTATTAACTTGACTGGCGCCAGCTTTCTGATTATGGTTACAGCAACTGGAACAGGTCAGTCT